>VHCR01000046.1 GCA_016871655.1 Verrucomicrobiota bacterium | reverse complement strand
AGAGTGGAGGCCAAACTGAAGGCGACAAGGAATGCACTTTAATTTTTTCTTTTTGCAACGCTTCTGCAAAAACCCCCCAACCATGCAATGTTGCCACTTCAACATGCCACTTACTGGAATCGGCTAACGTGACAAGATCAAACAAGACAGCTTGAGCTCCTCCAAGGCCTAGATGATCGATAACGTGAAGAATGCGTTTCATGATAAAACAGGCTAAAAAATCTAGACTCAAGTTTGAAGGCTCTTCAGAAAGGTCTCAACATTTTTTTTGTTATTGTGCCATTCGCAGACAAACCGATTCGCTTCACGTTGAGCTAAAAAAAGTTTTTCTCTATTAGCAAGAAGAACTCCCGTCTTTTCAACGAGCAGCTGAAAATTGTCATGAACACAACAACCCGTTTGAAAATACTGGAACATTTGATCAGGATCTACTTTTAGTGAAACAATCGCTGTCGATCCGAGACCAGCATGAATAAAGGTGTTAGGGACTCCTTCATCGAGAGAAGTGTTCACAAAAATTTTTGCTTGATCAAAATGAGATTGAATTTCGTGATAAGGAACTTTTCCTAAAAATTCAACATTCTTCATTGTGGCAGCTCTTTTTTTAATAGAATTCCATAATGCTTGATCTTGATTAGAACAAATCATCCGACATCGCGCCTCGGGAATTTGCGTAGCAAGGTCTAAAAAGAACTGCGGCTGTTTCACCTGATTGCAACGTGCAACCCAAAGAAGATCAATCGATTTTTTTTCACGACCGACAACTCGTTCGGGAGAAAAATTTTCCTGAATCAATAGTCTCATGACATTACAAGACATTCCTTGCTCGCGAAAAAGTGCTGCTTGGTGCTCTGTAATTGCCAAACGAACATCACAAAGCTTCATTCCTTTTTGGAAAAACTTTCCTCGCCATGGATGAGTTTTACGAAAGCCTCCATCAATTTCCGAGTCGAGAGCACAAACAAAGAGAAGCCGATATCCAAGCCAATTCCGAATCTGAGCAAGCAGGTAGAGCCATGAAGTCCAGCCATAGACAACCACCACATCTGGTTTTTCTTGGCGTAAAATGGAAAAGATTCGCGGCATCGATTTCAAAGTATCCCACTTCCTTCCTGTATCAAAGCGTCCACCATTCCGAATCGTAACTTTTTGTTGCGTGAAAGCATCACCTTGCCCTATGTCAGCTGCCAAGATAACTACTTCCTCTCCTCGTTGAACTAATTCCTTTGCCAGCAAAGCTACTTGCAACTCAGCACCGCCGGAGGCATGTTGCGCAGCCGGATCAAGAGCGAGATGGGCATGTCCCGAAAGAAATAAGAATTTCATGAAGTAACGGGTTTAATTTCTTGCCTTCCTTAAATTCAAACTAAAATATTTTTTCATAGCATTCCTATTTTACTAAAAGTCATCTTTTTGTCTGTTTATATTCACTCATTACTTTCTGCATGAACATCTCTTTTTACTTACCAGAAAAATATTTTCCTAGCGAGAAGTGGCTTCAAGCCTGGCAAGAGCATCGGCCACTTCCATTAGAAGAATCTGGAAAAGCTGCTGCCGTTCATTGCTGGATTTATCAAACATGGACTCTCCTCAGAGAAGCCGGCATTGAGACATCTCTCGTGAAAGAATTGCCAACCAGAGGCGTTGTTCTTGCATTGAGTGGAACATTGGATTCTTCTCTCCGCTCAAATCACCATGCATCTGACTTTTTTCTTGTTGATATTGTCGCAGATGGCCTCCCTCATCCAGCCGCCCACTTGCATATTGTCCAAAATAACGCTCACGCTCAGCGCTTACCTAACTCTTGTTTTATTCCACTCTGGCCACAAGCAGCCCTTATTCCACGTCAAAAAAGTCGAGCGACGCTTTTTGAACGAGTTGCTTTTTTTGGAGACCCCAAAAATCTTGCAGAAGAATTTTTTTCTTTTTCTTGGCAGCAACATTTACAAGAAAAGCTTTCTCTTGAGTTTGAAATAAGACGCGCTGATCGATGGCATGACTATTCTGATGTTGATGCTGTGGTCGCAATTCGTGATTTTTCACGCAGCCGTCAACTTCACAAACCAGCTACAAAGCTTTACAATGCTTGGCTGGCAGGCGTTCCTTTCATTGGAGGACATGACTCAGCTTACCAAACTGATGGGCAACCTGGGGTTGACTATCTTGTCGCAAGCTCCCCAAAGCAAGTGCTAGAACATCTTCGCAGATTAAAAGAAGATTTTGATTTTCGATCACGTCTCATTCAAAACGGAAGTGAGTCAGTAAAAAAATTCAATCAACGAGCAACTTTAGAACGTTGGAAAATTTTGATTCAGGAAACCTTGCCAACACTAGCTCTTGAATGGCAAAAAAAATCAATACTCCAACGTCGTTGCTATTTCGTGGCTCAACGAGCATTTTGTTTTATCGATAGAAAGTTAAGATGACCAATTCTACTAAGATACTTCTTACTGAGCTTGCTGATTATCGCAATAAGATTATCGATGCAAGTATGGTCGGTTTTAGTAAACGCGCTCGCACTCTCCGCTTGAAAGCCGCTGCAATCATCATGGAGAAAGGTTTCGAAAAACCTCCAGAAAACCAAATTGAGTTAGAATTATTAGTTTCTCTCAAAAAAAACTATTCCGAAGCACTGCAACAAAAAAAACAGGAACAAGCTGAAGAATGGCTACTCGCTGCTTATGCAGCATCCCAAATTTTAATTTATGGCCCAGTTGTTACTAATGCCGCCAAACAAGTGATCCATCAGCGAATTTTTTTAGCTTCGACGCCTATCAAAAACCCACAGGAACAAGACGCCCTAGAACAGGGAGTATTTCACGCAGAAAACATGATCGATTATTTATTGCGTGCTCAAGAAGCAGAGCAGATGCAAAATCATTTTTTATTGAGCAGCTGGAACGCCCTCGCTCAAGGTGCTGAAAAAATTTCTTCACTATGGCTTCAAACAGCAAAGAGTGTTCGTTCTCAGAAATTTTTCGGATTGATAGCGCTATGGCGCATGGAAGTTGTTCGTCATGCCGAAAATAAAAATAAAAAACTTCTGCTTCGCATTGCTTCTTATTTTTCCACCTTGCTGACTCAGCAAGAACAGGACGATTCTCATATCGAAAAAACATTCTCTTCAAAAACAACACAACAAATTTCTTTTTGTTTGCCTCAAGAATGCATTCCTGATGCCGCTTGCAAGCAAGCTTGGAAAGAAGGAAAACTAGTACCGCGAATTGAATTCACGATATTTTATAGTTGGATCTATCAAAGTTGGCAGCGTCTTCACGAAGCAGGTATTACCTGTGGACTTTCTACAACACTTTTAAAACCAGGAGTGATTGTCACATTAGGAAACTACCTTATTACAGCACTAGGAGAAGATGGAAGAATGCCTCGAGAAACGTTTTTAGTAGATGTTGCTGCTGATCGCCCTCCTCATCCGGGCGCTCAACTTCATGTCGTAGAAAATAAAATGCAAGCGCGACTTCTTCCTCATGCTATTTTTATTCCACATTGGCCTCAGCGCGGCTTAATTCCTCGCAGCCCAAGTCGTGGACTCCGTTTTGAAAATGTTGTTTTTTTTGGAGAGCCAAAAAATCTTGCTCCAGAACTGCGTTCCGAAGAATGGCGACAGCGGCTCGCGGAAGAATTGGGGGTTTCATTTTATTTGCAGGGAAACATGGGATGGCACGATTACAGCCAGGTCGATGCAGTAATTGCGATTCGCAGTTTTTCTCCCTCCCGATATTTGAATAAACCAGCCACGAAGCTCTACAACGCGTGGCATGCAGGCGTTCCTTTCATTGGTGGCAGCGATTCTGCCTATGCTGCTGATGGGCGTCCTGGGATTGACTATCTCGTTGCGACTTCGCGAGAAGAAGTTTTCTCTCACCTCAGAGAGTTAAAAGAAAATCCCGCTCTTCGCTCAAGCCTCGTCCAAGAGGGCTCGCGCTCTGCAAAAAATTTTACGCAAGAAGTCATCTTGCAGCATTGGAAAAAACTCATTCAAGAAACGATTCCTAAAAACATTGCCACCTGGCAGAAAAAAACATTTTTAGGCCGGCATGTTTTTTTTATGCGCCAATATTTTTTCTGTCTACTCTGTCGTTATTGGAAATAATTATTTTTGCTGGACTACCAGCCACCATGACTCCTTCCGGAACATCGTGCAACACCACAGAACCGGCTCCAATAATGGCGTCAGAACCTACATGAATATCGCCAAGAATGATGCTGTGACATCCTATGTTAACACGATCTCCGACTACAGGAGCTTTTCCTGCATCATGTTTCGTTCCAATTGTTGTGAGATGACGCAATGTCACATCAGCCCCAAGGATAACATTTTCATGAATAACAGTCCCAACTCCATGAAATAGTCGTAGCCTCGGTCCAATCTGCGCTTTATAATTGAGCTCTATTCCTAAAATCCAAACAACAACAATTTCGTATCCTGCAAAATAAGGATATCCTAGCCACCTCCACGAAGAAGGAAGATGATGCAGTTTCTGTGCTAACCTTAACAAGAAAAGGACTAATTGACTGCGCCGATTCCCTTGATTCACTCGCCAGTCCTGAAAAATGAATTTAATCATAAAAAGAAAAAAGAAATAGTCGGAAAAGAACGCAGTGAAAGGAAAAAACTTTGGAAGGAAAAATTATGTTTTTTTGAAAGCCGTTCCTTTTAGTGATGCCTAAAGGACCACTAAAAAATGATCAAAGCAAAGAGGGTACCTCCTTTTTAGAAAATATCAGCTTTTAATTTTTTTGCGTTCTTTTCGTTCTTTTGCAGCTATTAATTTTATTGTTTTTTCTAAATGAAAACTTTTTTTTGCTTAACCAAAGAATATGTTCCACCTGGACAATGGGTCCAAGATTTAATTGCAGGAAAACCAGTTGAGGTTCCAGCAGGAGGAGGTCGTTGCCTCAGCATCAACTGGATTTATCAAACATGGGCATTGCTCATTTCTTCGGGAACGCCTTGCTATGCAATTCTAGATACACCTGCTGCTGATGGAATCGTAATTGCCTTGAGCGTCTCTGCTTCTAGAGCATTAAAGATGCCGGATGCTCCTTTTTTCGTCGATGTTGTCGCAGATGATGCTCCTCACCCTGCAGCTCATTTTCACATTGTTCAAAATAAAGCCTATGCCCAGCGGCTTCCAAATGCTGTTTTTATGCCTCATTGGTCGCAACCAGGACTTGTTCCTCGAGATCCTGCACGCGGAGATCGCTTTGAAAATCTTTGCTTCTATGGTCACACCAAAAATCTTGCTCTCGAATTGCAGGCTCCTCAATGGCGTCAACGACTTCAAGAAGAATTAGGAATCCAACTTCACCTTCCCTCTGCAGAACAGTGGCATGATTATTCTCAAACAGACTGCGTCATCGCGATACGTGACTTTTCACACTCTCCTCATTGGAATAAACCAGCCACCAAACTTTACAACGCTTGGTTGGCAGGCATTCCTTTTATCGGCGGTCGCGATTCAGCGTATGCCGCTGATGGAAAGCCTGGCGTCGACTACCTCGTGGCACAATCACCCGAAGAGGTATTCGAGCAGTTGCGTCATTTAAAGGAAAATTTCTCTTTTCGCTCTCAATTGGTTGCCAATGCTTCTCTCTCAGCAAAAGAATTCACCCGTGAAGCCATCTTAAAACGTTGGAAAAAATTAGTTGAAGAGACTATTCCTGAACGTGCACTCGAGTGGGAACAAAAAACAAAGCGTCAACGCTCTTTTTTTGCTAAGCGCCAAAAAACTCATTTGTTTTTAGAATCTCATTCTTGGAGCCATCTTTTTAAAAGACCAACACTTTCTCCCTTGGAAATTAATTTTATCATTCCTCAAGAAACTTATCCGAGTGCTTCTTGGATAGAAGCGTGGGAAGAAGGGAAAGTTGTCTCTCTTGCAGAAACCGGAAAATGCATTACCTCTTACAGCTGGATTTATCAAACGTGGAGCCTCCTCAAAAAATCAGGGTGCAACTTTTTTCTTATTCCGCAGCTCCCCACTTCGGATGTTGCCATTTTTTTAAGCCTCTCCCTGAAATCAGGCTGCAAAAAATTTTTAAAACCTAATTTATTTTTAGTTGATATTGTTGCCCACACCTACCCTCATCCTGCAGCACAATTCCACTTAGTCCATAATAAAGCGCATGCACGTTGGTTACCTCGTTCTTTTTTTATTCCTCATTGGCCTCAACCTCATCTCATTCCTCGAAATCCTGATCGTGGCGATCGTTTTGAAAAAATTTGCTTTTTAGGCGACCCAGAACAACTGGCTCTTGAATTCATTTCTTCCTCTTGGAAGGAGCGATTGAAAAACGAACTCCAACTTGAATTTCAAATTAAACCAGTTCATGAGTGGCACGATTATAGTGATGTCGATGCTGTTATTGCTATTCGCGATTTTTCATCAGCTCGCTACCTTGATAAACCTGCTACCAAACTCTACAATGCTTGGCATGCTGGCGTCCCTTTCATCGGAGGCATTGATTCAGCTTATGCTACTGATGGGAGACCTGGCATTGATTATCTTGTGGCCTCTTCTTTAGAAGAAACCTTTCAGCATCTTCGCCGACTTAAAGAAAACCCTTCTCTTCGTCATGAACTCGTACTTCACGGTACTGAATCAGGAAAAGCATTCACTCGTGAAGCAACACTTCTCCGATGGCAAACTTTTCTTCTCGAAAAACTACCCACGCTCGTAGAACAATGGCAAAAAAAATCATTATTCGAACGTCATTTTTTCATGATGACTCAACGCTTTTTTTGTTTTCTTGATCGCTATTTTCGCTAGTAAAAATCGACTCTCATGAAAGTTTCTTTTTTAGTCTCCCCAGAATTAACACCAAAAAAAGGTTGGCATGAGACGCTTGAAAAAGGTGGCGTATTAGAATTAGCTGCTTTAGGACATGCCGCTACGGCTCAAAGCATGATTTATCAAACCTGGTTTTGGCTTAAGCAAGCAGGTGTTTCGTGCGATCTAGTGCCAAAGTTACCAAAAGAAGGAATTGTCATTTTTATAAGTAATTCTTTTTCCCCTCATGTTGTTTTTCCTCCTGAACTTTTTTGTGTGGATGTCTTAACAGATACTCGACTTCTTCCTTGCGCCCATTTTCATCTTATCCAAAATAAAGCGAAGGCGCGATGGACTCCACACTCTCTCTTTGTTCCTCATTGGCCACAACCAAATTTAATTCGACGAAATCCCATACATGGAACCCGTTTTGAAAAAGTCTCGTTTTTTGGAGATCCTTATAACTTAGCTCCTGAATTGCAAACACCAGAATGGATCGGTCAACTACGTCGAGAACTAGGAATGTTTCTTGAATTTCAACCTAGCAAACATTGGCATGATTACTCGAACACAGATGTTGTCGTTGCTATTAGGGACTTTTCTCACTCCACTCATTATCACAAACCTGCAGCAAAACTTTATAATGCCTGGTTGGCTGGAGTTCCTTTTATTGGGGGAAGAGATTCCGCATATGCTGCTGATGGACGCCCTGGCATTGACTATCTTGTAGCAACTTCTCCTCAGCAAGTCATTGATCAATTGCGCCGATTGAAAGAGGATCCTATCTTGCGTCAACAATTAGTAAATCGCGGGCAAGAATCTGGGACTGCTTTTTCTCCCGAAGCAATTTTACCACAATGGAAACGACTCATTACAGAAACCCTTCCCGCTCTTGCTGTACAATGGAAAAAAAAATCATCCTTGCAACGGCGTTTCTTTTGGATCACCCAAAGGTGTAGCTATTTCTTTGATAGCCGTTTCAAAAAACCAACCCATGATGACATTTTAATGGAAAAAATTATTCCCGGTCTCAAAAATTATTTCCCATAAATAATATGATCAGCCCTACGACTCCATCTCCATTTAAAAAAAAACCGACTTCTCTTGCTGAGGAGCTTTCAACTTATCAAGACCTAGCAAGAGCAGCCGAGGAAAAAGGAAATCAGAAGCTTGCAGATCGATGGCATTTAGCAGCTGAACTCATTATAGGTTTTGTCGAATATCTTAATTACTCTCGCCAACTTTCCTTTATTCAAAAATTTACTGAACAATCTTCGATCAATGAACAAGCTATTGAAGTGCAAGAGATAGCGCAATACACAACCTCCTCGCTGACCGCCTTGATGAATGGCGACATATCGTTAGCACAAGAGCTCACAAGCTATGCTCAAGAAACAACAGAAGCAGGCATTCGCTGTCGTCATTGGCTGACTGTTATTAAAAATGAAATCGCGACTCATCACACTACGCAAGAACTTTCCTTTGATAAAGCTGCAGCGGAATATCGAGCAAATGCTCTCAAGGCTACCCAAGAAGGGAAAAATATTATTGCTCAGCATTGGGCAGAAGCAGCCTGCCTTGCACAAGAAGCTTCTAGAAAAAAAGGATTTAGTATTTCAGCTTACGTCACATCTGGAAATGCATTCTTGTCATCTCACTGGAGTCGCTCGCGAGATGCTTCTTATGATGCAGCAAAACTCAAAGTAGAAGTTGCTCTCGCCTTAGAGCAAAATCAATATGAACTGGCTCAAGAATATGACAACCTAGCTCTCGCTGCTGAAAAACTTTCTTTGTACCGAGAAAATCTTGTCCGCTCTATGATTAACGGTGAAATTGCGGCGATTCCTCATTGGAGAAATGCTGCTGAATTTTTAAGTAAAAGCTTAGAAGTAAAACTGGCTTTAAAAAATACTCTCGTAGAAGAACCTCTCCTCTCTTATCAAAAAGCCATCATTACAGCCGCAGAAGAAGCAGCTGAAAGCCATAGCGAACTCATTCCAAAGTTAAAAAAAAAGAAAAAGCCTTCTTTAATGCCTATCAATTTTTCCGAAAAAAGTTATCAAGAAGCCGTAAAAGCACTTCAATGGTTTCAAACAGATAATCTTCCTTCTGCAGCAAAAGCAAAAGAAAGAGCTCATCTCTACAGCAACGCCTCTCAACTTAGCAAGAAAGTTGCCCATGCAAAAACACAATGGTACACACTTGGAATTCCACTTTTATATTGGATGTATCGAGTGAAGAAGGTGGAGTCGCTACTCAACCAGTAGTGAAAGTTAAAAAACTTGAAGTTGAAGTTTCGTAACTTTACAAAATAAAAATTTTCCCTTTTCA
>VHCR01000045.1 GCA_016871655.1 Verrucomicrobiota bacterium | reverse complement strand
GCGAAGAGCCGCGTCGCGTCGGTGCTCGCGTCATCGAGTATTAAGATATACACTCAGCCGCTGTGCGCCGCCGCCCTTGCTCTTCATCAACATCAGCAAATTTCTAACGCACTAACCCGAGACTGATCCCTATGCATTTCACTGAACGAATAGAGCGCGAACTCGCAAAGCTGAAAGCTCAAAATTTGCAACGAACGTTGCGCTGCGTCGAGAAAGTTTCAGGAACTGAAATTGTTGTCGCTGGGAAAACATTGTTGAATTTTTCTTCGAATGATTATTTAGGACTCGCCTCACATCCTGCGTTGCAAGAGGCTGCCGTGCGAGCAATGTGCGACTTTGGTTTTGGAGCCACGGCATCACGCTTAATTTGTGGCACGACTTCGGAACACTTGCAACTCGAAGAGGAACTTGCAGTAGCGAAGCAAGCAGAGGCGGCACTTTTTTTCTCAACCGGTTACGCAGCCTCTTCCGGAGTGCTTTCCATTTTGATGGAGCATGGCGATGTGATTCTTCTCGATAAATTAGCCCATGCGAGCCTTGTTGATGGGGCTCGACAGAGCAAAGCTACCTTGCGAATCTTTCGACATAACGATTTGAATCAACTCGAAGAGCAGTTGCAATGGGCTCGCAAAAAATTTCCTTGTGGAGAAATTCTCATCGTCACCGAATCGATTTTTAGCATGGATGGAGATCTGGCTCCATTACGCGAAATTGCAGAGCTCAAAGAACGCTACGGCGCGCTCCTTTTTTTGGATGAGTCTCATGCCATCGGTATTCGCGGCAAGCCTCAAAGGCGCATGGGAGGCCTTGCTGGAGAGCTAGGACTCAGTAACAGAATTGACTTTCAAATGGGCACCCTCGGCAAAGCAGTAGGCGCGGCTGGAGGCTATCTCGCTGGCTCGCGACAACTGATCGACTACTTACTTCATCGAGCTCGGAGTTTTATATTTTCAACGGCACAGCCTCCAGCTGTTGCTGCAGCCGCACGCACCGGCCTTGCTATCATCAACAGCAACGAAGGAGAAATATTGAACGAACAACTTTGGAAAAATATTTCTCTTTTTCAAGCAGCAATGAAACAATTACCCCAGGCCGAGAGCGCCATCTTGCCCCTCTTTTTAGGTGAAGAAAAAAATTCCCTCACCGCTGCTGAACAACTTTTGGAGCGTGGTTTTTATGTTCCGGCCATTCGCTATCCCACGGTTGCCCGCGGCCATGCGCGCCTTAGAATCACCATAAGCGCAGCGCACACAGAGCACACAATTAAAAGTTTTGTTATGAGTTTGAATCTAGCCCGGTTATTTCTCCAGTCAATGCTGCCAACTTAGGCAATCGATTTATAGTGTATTAAATTGAAATATGCGGATTAAGTTAACGACATTGGGTGAACGATTATTTCTTTTTCTTACCACCTTTTTTCCGAGAAGTCTTTTTTGCATTTTCAGCAGCTAGAAGTTCAGCTTCCGCTTGTTGCCTTTTGCGGTTTTCTTCTTCTACTGCTGCTTGCTTCTTCGCCTCTTCAGCTAATCGCTCTTGCTCTAAGCGCGCTTCTTCCCTTTGTTGACGCTCTACTTCAAGACGCTGCGGCCACGCTGCAAGCCATTCCTTTCATTGGTTGATTCTCCATACCAGCAACCATCTTGTAGGCATAACCCGTATCTGTTTCCATGCGAATGATGCCACATCCCTCAGGGTCTGCTGCCATTTCATCGCTATAAAGTCCAGTAGCGTCAGGCACTCTCGTCAGCATACTGTAATAATCAGACACTCTAATGATCGGAGAAGTATTTTTCTGCTCAACAGCAAAAAGAGGAGCGTAAGCAAACCAAGTCACCAGAAAAAAAAGAAAAATTCCGTTCATGGGAGAGAGTTAGTTTTACAAAGGGGGCAGTATAGCGCATTTTCCCGATTTTGTTAGAAAAAGTTTGAGAAATTAAAATACTGTTGAATTAACACGAATATTTCATAGTAAATCTTCGTGCTACGGAGCACACACGCGCTGCGTAGCAGCAGCCGCATCGACTGCCGAACGCAACCAGCAGGGGCGAGCCTCGCGGGAACGAGTGAGTTGCAATCAAGCTCAAATATGAGGGTTAACCCGCAAATTTCATACTGATCCTGCTACGGCTTGCGAAACCCTGATGGATACAGCGTCAGGCTCGGATTGCTCCTCGGGCGGTATGGAGCATACAGCCGTCGTCGCAACCCATCGCCTTCCTTGTCTGCATCAGGATTCGCAGCGCCTCGCGACGAATCAGTATGAAATTTGCGGGCTAGAGGCGGAAAGTTGAAGGTTTTTAAAAGACAATTTCTTTGTGTTCCTAGTCTTCTTTATGTTTAAATACTTTTTTACTATGAGCATGAAAAATAAAATCACTAATAGGTTGGTCGGCTTTGTAACTTGTTGGTCAATTATCATTGGATTGATTTATTCTGCGAGAGCTCAGGAAGCAAAATCAGCTGGGACTTCAGTAGTCGCTTCTTCTGCTTCTCAAGAGGATTCGAAGGTGATGTCGGTCAGTGATGCAACTTCTGCGGAAGAATCTAAAACTCCTTTTTCCAGTCAGAGCAAAACACCTTCAACGGATTCGAATAGAACGAATGCTTCTTCTCCGGATGCGGAACCAAGCACAAATGGAATTGTTCCAACAGATCCTTCCATGATTCCTCCTCCGGCATCGGCGGAAAATTCTACCAATGCTCCTCTTCCGATGGATCCTAATGCTGGAGGCACAGCTGAAACGCTTCCAGAACAAGCTTCGCCTGTCAATAGTACCGAAAGTATTGAGAAGAAAAAACATGAAATCAAAGTTCGCTACAATGAAGTTCGTACCCAGGTAGAAAAAGAAGAGGCTGTCGTTGCGCTTCGTCAGGCAGCTGATAAGGCCACAACGCCAGAGGGACAACGCCAGACATTAAAAGCGTATTACGAACTTCTCTTTAAGCGGATGAAGCAGATTGATCCTTCGTTGAGCGAGCGGTGCGATGTGATGCAAGGAGCCTATCTCAGGCGTATTGAGCAGAACGGAGTGGAGCCGACTATTCCTTTAACTCTCCCTGCAACTGGCTCAACAAATTTAACCAATGCACCAACTCCTCCTCCCTCCAAAGGAAAGTTGCATAAAAAAAACTCCACTTCTAACGCTGCTCAATAAATGAAGAGTGGATCTACGCCGGAGATGAAAATTTTTACAGGAGCAGCGCACCCTCAATTGGCAACTGACATTGCGACTTACTTGGGGCAACAACTCGCCGATGCCACAGTCACAACATTTCCTGATGGAGAAAGTTTCGTTAAAATTAACGATAACATTCGTGGGCGTGATATTTTTATTGTGCAGCCGACTTGCCCTCCTGCGAATCAAAATATCATGGAGTTGCTCATCATGGTTGATGCAGCTCGCCGAGCCAGTGCTGATCGCATTACTGCAGTGATTCCTTTTTTTGGATATGCGCGACAAGATCGCAAAGATCAGCCACGCGTTCCGATTACAGCAAAGCTCGTTGCGAATCTCCTCGTGGCTGCAGGCGTGCAGCGAGTCTTGACGATGGATCTTCACGCGCAGCAGTTGCAAGGATTTTTTGATATCCCTGTCGATCACTTATACGCGTTGCCGGTGATGGTGAAGCAGATTCGATCGATGAATCTTGAGGATCTTGTTGTGGTCTCTCCCGATGTCGGTGGAGTCAAGATGGCATCGGCCTATGCTGAGGCTCTCGGAGCGGGCCTCGCGATCGTTGTGAAGCGGCGGAAAAATGCGACGGAGGTCGAGCCTCTTCATGTTATTGGTGAAGTCGAAGGGAAAAATATTCTCATCGTTGATGACATCACCGAGACAGCAGGAACGCTTGTGAGTGCCGCAAAAATTTTAAAGACTTTGGGCGTTGGTGATATTTATGCTGGCGTTTCACATGCAGTTCTGACCGATCTTTCTATCGAGCGATTAAAAAATTCTGAGATCAAACAATTGATTACGACTGATAGTGTTCCAGGGAGCGAGGATGTGGAAGGGCGCGTAAAACGCCTTTCTATTGCAGAACTCATCGGAGAAGGAATGCGCCGGATTCATCAAGGGGAATCTGTCAGCTCCTTGTTTAGAGTTAAATAGTAATTTACACTGCAAGTTGATTTTTCATAGCTGCTAAAAATAGTATTGTTGCAAGTTTGAGTTGCCAAGGCGCTCGGCGCTTATTTTTAAAAAGGCTACGCAGTCTATTCAACTCAAAGTCAAACTACAAATATCCAAATTCTTTTTTGCCGCTTCGCAGCAAAAAGATGGTTGCGCTTTTTAAAAGATCCGGTTACAGTCTTAGCCCCTTTTCTTAATTCTAACTTCTAGCTTCTATCCTCAATCATGGCCAAACAGGTAAAACTTTCCGCTAAGCCTCGCTCTCACGTTGGGCGTAATTCCGTCAAGCAACTCCGTGCGCGTGGAGCTGTTCCAGCGAACATCTACGGTCCCAAAACAGAGCCTGCTAACCTTGAAATTAATGTTCGCGAAATCAATCAACTCCTCGCTCATGCTGTTGGAGAAAATATTCTTGTTGAATTAGAGATTGATCATGGTGGTAAAACCAGCAAGCACCTCTCGTTGATTCAAGAAGTCCAGCATCATGCGGTGCGCGGCGATGTCTTGCATGTTGACTTTTTGGAAGTTTCCATGAACGAGTTGCTTCACACTGAAGTTACCATCGAACCAGTTGGAGAAGCTGTTGGTGTCAAGAGTTACGGCGGATTGCTCGAGCAACTCTTACGTCACATCACAATCGAATGTTTACCAAAAGATCTTCCGGATTGCATCCGCGTTGATGTTTCCAATCTTGCTCTTGGTAATTCATTGCACTTGCGTGACCTCATCTTGCCAGCAGGTGTCAAAGCAACAGGTGATGGTGACTTAACTGTCTTCTTGGTTGCTGAACCAAAAGTTGCTGGAGAGTCAAAAGGTGATGAAGTGCAGCAAGCTCCTGAGGTAATCAAGGAGAAGAAGCAGGAAGCGGCGGCTGAAGCTAAAGCTTAAGGCAGTTGTTCAGATGTCGGTTTAAGAGCCAGCTTCCTAAAACTGTTTTACACCAGTTGAAGTTGAAGTTAAGACTTGCCTGCGGCAAAAATTTTTAAAATGCAAAGCCTCGACACTTCAACTTCAACTAATAACTTCAACTCGCATGGCACAGCAATGCGCCTCATCGTCGGCCTTGGCAATCCTGGCCGCCAATATGAAGGGACTCGCCATAACATTGGTTTTGCTGTGGTTGATGCGTTAGCTCGTCAACATCAAGTGGAGTTTTCTTTTTCCTCTAAGTGGAATGCTGAGGTTGCAAAAGTTTCTCAAGAAGGAAAAGAGGATCTTTGGTTGATGAAGCCACTCACACTCATGAACCTGAGTGGGACGGCAGTTGCTGCTTTCGCTCATTTTTATCGATTCACACCAGCAGAAATTTTGATTGTGTTGGATGAGGTGATGCTCCCTGTAGGGAAGATTCGTTTAAGATGCTCTGGCAGCTCTGGTGGGCAACGAGGGCTCGAGTCGGTCTTGATGCATTTTTCAACAGAAGCTGTCCCGCGTTTGAGGCTTGGGATTGGTATGGTTCCTGAAGATGCTGATTCCGACGAAATAAAAAAGAAACATCGAGAGATGACGCTTTCTGATTATGTCCTTTCTCGATTTGAATCAAAAGAGAAACCTCTCGTTGAAGCCTCTATCCAACGAGCTCTCGAGGCGATAGAGACAATTCGGGAGCATGGTTTTAAAGCAGCGATGAATCTTTATAACTAGAAAAAATAATTTTTGTTTCGACTCTTGTAGTAACTTTCCTCTACACTTCTAAACCCCTAAACTTTTTTAAATATGAAACATTACTATGAAATCCTACTGGCCCTTAAAGTTGGCGGCCAAGAAGAAGAAATTAAAGCTCTCCTCGAGCGTCTCGAAAAATTAATGGTTGCCGAAGGCGCAGCTGTGGAAGAAATCCAACGCATGGAACGCAAGGAATTTTCTTACCCTCACAACCATCTTAAAGCTGCTTACTACGTCAATGTGGTTGCCGTGCTAGAACCAGCAATTGTTGAAAAAATCCGTCAGAAATTGACATTGTTGGAAGAGGTCACATTGCAAAATTATTATCGCAAGGGAAGCGCAGAGGCAGCTGCAAAGCCGAAAGCAAAAAAAAGAAAAAAGCAGTAGCAGTTTAACCTTTTAAAAATCAACATCCTCATTCCTTATGGCCAATCTCAATAAAGTTCAACTTATTGGAAATGTCACTCGTGATCCTGAAGTAAAGTACACTCCTAAAGGAAGTGCAGTGACTGATTTGGGGCTTGCGATTAATCGTTACTACACTACGGAGACTGGCGAAAAACGAGAAGAGGTTACTTTTGTTGACGTAACTCTTTGGGGACGTCAAGCTGAAATTGCCGGTGAATACTGCAAGAAAGGACGTTCAGTCTATGTGGAGGGACGTCTTCAGTTAGACTCTTGGGAAGATAAAGGGACAGGACAAAAGCGCAACAAGTTGCGCGTCGTTGGAGATTCCATGCAGCTCCTTGGACCTAAGCCAGGTAGCTCAGGGAGTTCTTCAGCACATGAGGAGGAAGGCGGTGGATATTCTCGTCCCGCATCGAGCGGAAAATTTAGTGGTGCTCGCGGATCGGCTCCAGCAGCCACTCCTCAGCCCGAAGAGGAAGATGATATTCCGTTTTAAGGACAGCGTTTCAGGTTACAGGAAACAGGAAAAACAGGTGAAGAAAAAACTTAGGATATGAATTGTCAATTCAGACACCTCAGTTGAGCATAGAAAAAGATGATGGTGGATTTTCAGATTGAACTGCCGCTACACCCCCAACTGTCATTCCCGCGAACGCGGGAATGAGAGAAGTGGCGAGTAGAAAGGTCATTTTTTGGAGTCTGCAATAATTTCATTCCTGCGAATAAAAGTTCAAATCAAAAATAAAATCATGAAATCATTACTCGTTGTTGTTGCATCTTTGCTCTCGTTGAGCGTTCACGCTCTTGTTGCGCAGAATTATTCAGGTTATAATTCAAGTTTTACTATTACTGGAAGTAGCTCATATAATCAGAACTCGTCTATCACTGTGGGAGCTGCTTCGTCTTACAACAATAATTCAGAATTACTGCAAAGCGGAGATGTCAATCATGTTCAAGACCCTTTGCTTCGAGGAAGAATTTTTGTGAGTGGCGATCCTATAATTGAAGATGTGATCTACCCAAACAACATCATTGCAAGGAGAGGGGATGATCATCGTATCATTCATTTGAAAAAAGGAGATGGAGGAATGATTTCATTGGAGGTTCCAAAAGGTCTATCATCTTCTGCGCAGTGGTGTCTTGCCTCCACGGATCAATTTTTGCTGCAGGGAGATTCATCTTATGTTCCAGAGGAGTACAAGGGAACCGTCTCTATCATTGGAATTGATGGCAATCAAATAGAAGTTCCTAGTATGGGTGATTCCCTCAAGCCGATTGATATTTTTAAGTCAACAGACGAGGCGACGAGTATTGTCAGTTATCATTTTTCTTACACGGCTGTTGCGTCTGGCATGACTGTATTGAATTTTATATTAGTCGAAACAAGTATCCCTGGAGATGTTTTTAAAGATGGGGCATCTTTCGCTATTCAGGTTGATGATGGTGATGCTGTTGCTCCAGTGACCATCAACTCCGGCGTTTTCTGCCAGGTTCCATCTTCTAACCTGCAGTCTGCAACGCTGTAACCTGTAACGCTGTACCCTGTAACCTGTTCACCTGCTCCCATGCCCACTCCTGCGCTTGATTCTACGCCGCTCGGCAAGGTGATGCCTCATTTTGAGTTGGTAGATGTTGTCACGAAAAAAAAAGTTTTCTCGGCGACTTTGAAAGAAAATTTTCCAAAAGGAGTCGTCATTATTTTTCTCTGTCAACATTGCCCTTACGTGCAGCATCTCTTGAAAGGAATCGTCCACATTGCAGAAGTTTTTTTGCCGCAAGGCATCGGCTTTGTTGGGATTAGTGCTAACGATGCAACGGACTATCCCGAAGATGGGCCTGACAAATTGAGAGAGATGGCGGTTGCTGAAAAAATTCCGTTTCCGATTTTATTTGATGAAACTCAAGAAGTCGCTCGTGCTTTTGAAGCTTCATGCACACCTGATTTTTTTCTCTTCGATAGTGATTTGCGATTAGCCTATCATGGGCGGTTTGATGGCAGTACTCACAAAAATGGAATAGCTGTGACAGGAGAAGACTTGAAACAGGCGCTGGAGGCCGTTCTGCAGAGCGTGTCACCAGAAGTTTGCTTGCCCTCTCTTGGTTGTAGCATCAAATGGAAGTCGCATTGAAAAAAAAAATTCTGTTTTTATTCAGCGTATTGCTGGTCGTTGTCGGTTCCTTTTTTATGGATGCTCCGGTGCGCCGTGCCGTTGTCGAGTGGCAAGGAACAACATGGAATAGTTCTTCCGAAAAAAAAATCGTAGCGGCAGTGAGCCGCTATGGTGATTGGCCGGAATTGATGTTATTGGGGATCATCGGATTTTTTGCGGCGCGTCGTGCTCGATCGCAACGATGGCAAAAGATTTTTTTGTGTGCAATGCTGGCTTCAACGGTAGCTGGCGCGATGGTGAATATGGTGCGGCTAACGACAGGACGGACGCGGCCGCGTGTGACAGAGCAACACTGGTATGGACCTTATCATGAAGGGAAGTGGACGATTGGGAATGCAGAGTGCAATAGTTTTCCTTCGGGTCATACGGCCACGGCTGTTGGTTTTGCCGCTGTAATTTTATTTGCTAGTCCTTGTTGGGGGATAGTAGCGATGGTTTTTGCTGCGGGAGTTGCAGGATCAAGACTCTTGCTAGGAGCTCATCATCCCTCTGATTTAATAGTTGCAGTATGCTTGGCTTTAGGAATAGCGTGGCTTTTTTGGAATTATATGAAAAATCGCTCTCTCTGTTGGAACGAATAATTCATCGCCGATTCAAAAGTGAAGTGCAACACATGGAAGCTAAAAGCTAGGAATATGGTTGCTCTAAAGTGCGGTTAGAATTGTGAGAAAGAAGTTAAGAATTAGAATTGTGATACGCAAGCAAGAATTTGGATGGCACGTTGGGAAAGGCAAGAATGGAGGCCTTCACGCAAGGTTGGAGGTAGCGAGGAGCGAAGCG
>VHCR01000044.1 GCA_016871655.1 Verrucomicrobiota bacterium | reverse complement strand
AAATTCAGCAAATTCGATGGAAGCGGATTAGGAAATTCTGGAAGCTCGCAATGTTGGCGCAAGCTTTCGAGCAACGAAAGATAAGGTGATGCCATAAAAAATTAAGTAATTGCTCATCTCCTTCTAGCGAAGGAAATGAGTAATTACGTTGAAGGGTTGAAGCGTTGAAGGGTTTAAAAGCAGCACAAAACTAATTTGGTTTAACGGAAAAGATATTGATGAAGCGTCAACTTTTTCAGAAAGTAAAACAAGTTTTTATTTTCGCATTGCTGTTCTTCAAAAAAAAATTCCATATTATCAATGCAAATCAAGATAGAATCTTAGTAAGATTGGAGTACTACAAAAAACTAAATATGAAGACATGAAGGGTCAATCTGCCAAACTCTTCAACTCTTCAACTCTTCAACTCTTCAACTCTTCAACTCTTCAACTCTTCAACCCTTCAACAGCTGCGAAGCAGCTTTCCGCCTCGTGTTTTTTTTATTTTTCAAGAGCCTCATCATTGGACTCGCCATCTCTGCGCCTGTTGGCCCGATTGGCTTGCTTTGCATTCACCGCTCCCTTCGATATGGCTTGAAGACTGGTTTCATGACAGGCATGGGAGCTGCAACGGCCGATGCCTTCTATGGAATAATTGCCGCTTTTGGGTTAACGGCGCTCTCGGGATTTTTCATCAAATATCAATCTTGGATTCATGTTCTTGGCGGAATTTTTTTAATCGGGTTAGGATGTCGCTTGATTTTCAAACGCCTCTCCCTTCGCTCTAGAAGCCATATCGATCGTTCACTCTGGCATGCGTACGGAACGACGTTTGTTTTAACGATGATCAATCCCGTGACCGTCGTCTGCTTCATGGCCATCTTTGCAGGACTGGGATTGGGAAGCCAATCGCTCCATCACTATGGCCACGCGATTACTGTGGTGCTGGGAATTTTTTTAGGCTCGGCGAGCTGGTGGCTGCTCCTCAGCAGCATGGTTGCACTCGTCCTCCACCACCGGATCAAAGAACATTCCATCCACACCATCAATAAAATTTCCGGAAGCCTCTTGATCCTATTTGGAATCGTGGCGTTGATTTGGTAGCCTGCTTTGCAGGCAGCAGGCAGTTTAAGTTAAAAGTTTGAGTTTGAGTGCTGCTACAAAGTAGCAGCATCCCCGCGAAAGCGGGGATCCAGTATTATCGTTAGCTGCCTTCGGCGAAAAAGAAGAAATTTTTTACATTTCGCGAAGCGTACAAAAACTTAAACTTAAACTTTCAACTTAAACTTATCGCGAAGCGATATCGGGCCGGCGGGATTTGAACCCACGACCTCTTGGACCCCATCCAAGCGCTCTACCAAGCTAAGCTACGGCCCGTGTTTGCTGCTTTGCAGCAGTTAAAGTTAAAAGTTTGAAGTTGAAGTCAATCAAATCTCAACCACTTTAACTTCAACTGGCCACTTAAACTATCGCAAAGCGATAAATCATTACTTCTTCGTTTTCGCAGTGCAAGAAAGAAGTTTGCTTATTAAAAAAATCAGCAATAAAACAGAGAGCGCGATCCATGGGAAGAGAATATTGCGAGCCTGAAATATCCATGCACCGATGATCACAAAACAAAAAAATATACCTACAAGGATCAGCCAAAAATCGATCCAAGAAAATTGCACACATTTCATCATCAGCAAAAATAGTAAAAGTAAAAAAACAAACTCTAATCCTCCTGGCAGCATCAATTTTTGTTCAGATTGATTTAAAAAAAGACTCGCCCTCTCTGCAACTTGAGGTCCTCCCAACAAAACAGTCTGCCCTGTAAAAAGAGTGTCGAGCTCAGGAAGGATCGATCCACGCTCTCTCTCCTCACGTCGCAACAAGAGGTCGTCGAGGCTTATTAAATGGACGTTGGCAGTCACTTTATTTTTTTGTGACGAAAAATTTTCACTCGCCATAAAATGAATAGGAACACCTTGAAGCTCTCCCCGCTCAACTGCTTCTCGTAAGAGCGAGAAGGGCCCCATAAAAAAATCTCCCACTGGCTCTAGTACTAATATTTGACGCGGATGAAAACTGATAATCGCGCGAAATGCCAGCGCCACATCTTGCGGTGACAAATGAGATTGCACGAGTGGCATCTTCACTGCGGTAACAGAAGGAGGCGTGCGATGTGTCACCTTCGCTAGAAAGCTGATAAAACAAGCTTCCAAAGGCAACGCTCGTTCACTCCGCTCGAAAATAACAGAGCTTATTAAAATAACAACTACTAGTAATCTAAAAAAAAACTTCTTCATTTTTTATTCGCGAAGCACACAAAACTTAAACTTAAACTTTCAACTTAAACTGCGCTGCATAGCAGCGCCTGCGCATGTTTTAAAGCAGAATCACTTGCTCCTCCCAACATCCGTGCGATCTCCTCCTCTCGGTTTTTTCCTTCGACTACACGGAGGCTTGTGCTCGTACGCCCATCACGAACTTCTTTTTCTACCACAAAATGCGCAGCCGCTGCAGCAGCCACTTGCGGGAGATGTGTAATGCAAAGAACTTGATGTTCTTTTCCGAGCTCTTTCATTTTTGCGCCGATGCGCAATGCAATTTCTCCACCGACATTGGCATCAATTTCATCAAAGACGAGGAGCGGCACACGATCTTGATGGGCAATCGCTGATTTGAGCGCTAACATCACACGAGAGACCTCTCCGCTTGATGCAATCATGCGCAGCGGCTGCAGCGGCTCACCGGGATTCGGCGCAAAAAGAAAATCTGCTTCCTCGCCGCCTTGAGGCCCTGGCTCTAAGAGTGGCTCAAGAGCAATCTGAAACCCAGCTTGCTTAAATCCCAAATCGATTAAAGCTGAAGTAATCGCAGTAATCAGCTTTTTAGCACCTAGCTGTCGGCTTTTCGTCAGCTTTTTCATCGCTCTCTCTTGAGCTTCCTGAGCCTCTTTCATACGAAGATTTATCGAAGCAAATCTCTCCTCAACATCAGCAAAACTAGCAAGTCGTTCTTCTAATTTTTTCCTATACTCGATGACCTCACTCAAGGTTGAGCCATATTTTCTTTTGAGTTTTGCAAATAGATCGAGTCGTTCTTCCAATTCTAACAACGCTCTTTGATCAAGTTCAATCGATTCGCTGTAGGAAGAGAGACGCCGCGAGAGTTGTTGTAACTGTTCAGAAAAACCATCAATTTCAAAAAGTTCTTTTTCCATTTGTGGGTCGAGTTTTGCAAGCTCTCGAACCAGCCGTGTAATCTCTGCTAAAACCGCAACAACATTAACTTCCTCTTCACTTAAACGAGCGGCAGCAAGCGCAGCCAACTCACTCAATCGCTTTCCTTGAGCGGCGGTACGATGTCGCGCAATAAGCTCTTCTTCCTCTTCAAGACGTAAGTCTGCTGCTTCGATCTCGCTTAATGACTCTTCCCACTCTCTCTTTTGATCGGCATTTCCAACAGCAGCCATCAAGTTCTCTTTTTCTTGTAACAAAGCTCCAATTTTTTTCCGAGCTTCAAGATAATCGGCCCGCTCCGTCAAGCATTCGCTAAAGCTATCGAGAAGGAGGGTCTGCTGACTCCGTGAAAAAAGAGATTGATGATCGTGCGGTCCATGTAAATCAATCAGACGCTCGCCCAATTCACGAAGGAGCGTCACGTTGCAAGGCGAGCCATTGACAAACTGCCGTCCCGCCGCTTCCGTCGAAATGCTCCGTCGCAAAATTAGCATCCCTTCTTCACACGGATCAACTCCACGCTCTTCAAGAAATTGATTGAGCTCTTCACATTGAGGAACATGAAAAACACCCTCTAAAGTCGCCATGGTTGCTCCATGTCTTACTAAAGACCGATCCGCACGCTCACCCATCAAAAATTTCAAGGCTCCCAGGATAACCGATTTTCCAGCTCCTGTCTCTCCTGTGATTGCAACAAAGCCTGGAGGCAGATCCCAAACAAGTTCTTCTACCAATGCGAGATTCCGAATTTTGAGTGTTTGAAGAGTTGCTAACATAAAGCGAAATTTACTAAATCATAAAGAAGACAAAGAAGACAAAGAAAAACTTATTTCTGAAAAAGAGTGAATTGATATCGTCATTTTCTCCTTCTCCCTTTTCTGATGAATTTTATAATGGCCTTCAAAATATCATGATGGGATACGAAAATAAAAACTTATGCAGCATATGATTTTTTCTCATGAAAAATTTATTTTTGCTTCACCGATAAAAAATCATTCTTCATGCTGAAGATAGACTCAAGATAACGATCTCTAGAACTAACTCCTTTTTAACATCGCTGACTCAGCATCTAGGTTTGTGCTGTGGGCTTTGAAAAACAAGCTAAGCCCTAGCCGTCCTACTGTTTTTTCACTTTAATTCATGCTTTTAATAAAAGGTGTTTTTTTAACTTTTTATATTATGGAAATAATTTTTGAAAATGAATCCCCTCATCACGCTTTTTCATTACTCTCTAGCCTGATAGTACCACGGCCTATTGCATGGGTCACCAGTGTCAACCTTGAAGGCAAGATTAATGCAGCTCCTTACAGTTTGTTTAATCTTTTAGGAGTTCAGCCTCCTATTCTTGGATTATGCCCTGAAAACTATAAATCAGGTTTACCGAAGGACACTGCAAGAAATATCCGAGATACTCATGAGTTTGTTGTTAACCTTGTAGATGAAGAGAGTGCACAGGCTATGAATATCACATCAGCCGCTCTTCCTTATGGAGAAAATGAGCTTGAACTTGCAAATGTTGAGACTCTTCCTTCCTCTATTGTGAAGCCACCTCGAATCGCCCAGGCTCCGGCTAGTCTAGAGTGTTTGGAATGGGGAACTCTCCAAATTGGAGAGAATCGCCTCATTATTGGCCTCATCAAGCGCCTTCATGTACGTGACGAATATTATGATTCAAAGAATAATCATATTAAAAGTGCATCACTAAAAATGATTGGACGCATGGCTCCTCCCAATACCTACTGCCGCACTATGGATCGCTTTACAATGATCAAACCAGAGGAATAGAAAGATCTGAGAACGTAGTCCTAAGGAAAAAGAGCATGCTTATGGCGTACCCTTTTCCATTTAATGCACTATCATCCAGAAAATTTTTAATTCAATAATCAGATCAAACGATTCAAGAAGAGATTTCTTGCGAAGAGATAGTTTTGACTACTCCTAATAAGATTAAAATCTCCAAACAAAAAATTTCTGATACGGCCAAGTCGTATCATGTAAAATCTAAAACGCAGCCGTAGCAAAAAAAAGAATGAGTTTAAAATCTCCCTTTATCAATTTAATATACTATCTCTATGCATTCACTTGATTTGACTTTTCTTGGAACAGGAACTTCTCATGGAATCCCGATGATAGGCTGTTCCTGCGCTGTTTGCACGTCAGCAGATCCACGCGATCAAAGAACGCGCACTTCGCTTTTAATCGGAACGCCGGAGCATCAAATCCTCATCGACACAACGCCCGACCTTCGCACGCAATGCCTGCGCGAAAAAATCAAACGCGTCGATGCGGTTTTGTTCACGCACCCTCACACCGATCACATCATGGGGTTTGATGATGTCCGTCGTTTTTGTGAGATGCAAGATATTGCGATGCCGATTTATGCATCTCCTTTTACGATGGAAAAATTAAAAGATGCTTTTCGTTTTGCATTTGATGATCCGAAACCATGGAAAAATTATTTGCGCCTTGAACCTCATTTGATCGAAGGTCGATTTAAATTAGGAGAGCTAGAAATTATTCCGGTCTCTCTGCCTCACGGAAAAATGGAAGTCCTCGGTTTCGTTTTCCAACACAAAGGAAACAAACTTCTCGCTTACTACACTGACTGCCAAGAGGTCCCCGAAGCCGCTCTGGAGGCTGCTTCTGGGGCAAAGGTTCTTGTCTTGGATGCACTCCGGGAAACGTATCATCCTACGCATTTAAATTTTGAGGGAGCCCTTGCCGCAGCCTCTCGCATTGGCGCTGAGACAACCTACTTTATCCATTTCTGCCATGACATCTCTCACGCTAAAAAAGAAGCCGAGCTTCCAGCGAACATGAAACTCGCTTACGATGGGCTGAAAGTTGCGCTTCACGTTGCTTAGCGCAACAGTTTAAGTTCAACTCGCCTTCGGCGAAAAAATAAAAAATCTTTTTGTTCGCGAAGCGCACGAAACTTAAACTTAAACTTTTTACTTCAACTACTGCTGCGCAGCAGCAGTAGCAAATTCTTCCGCAAATTTTTCCGTAAAACTTTGCGTCGGCCAGGAAGCAGCTTCACCAAAGGCACAGATAGTTCGTCCTGCGATATTGTCAGCAATGGTATGCAACATTTTTGGATCAGAGGCGTGGCCGCGACCCGCTAGCATGCGCGTTGAGACTTTGGACATCCAAAGAACTCCTTCGCGGCACGGCGTGCATTGTCCGCAACTTTCGTGCGCATAAAATTGATTGAGGTTGTTCAAAGCCCAAACCATGTTGCGAGAATCATCCATGACAATGACAGCGGCGCTTCCAATCATAGAGCCAGCTGCAGCAACGCTTCCAGCATCCAAGACAAGATCGACAAGTTTTGTTTCTTGTTCAATCATGGCACCATCAGCTCCTGGCTTTTTGATTTTGAAAACTTCATCGGCCCGCAGAACCTTTGAGGAGCTGCCTCCCGGGATGATTGCCTTCAACGAGCGACCAGGACGCAATCCGCCACAAATATCAAAAATCAATTCTCCCATCGTCACCGCACCGACAGGTAGCTCGTATGTACCAGGGCGCATGACATCGCCACTCACACACATAATCCGCGTGCCACCATCTCCCGCTGTTCCCATCTTTGCATACTCGGAAGAGCCGAGACGTAAAATATGCTTCACGTGACAGATCGTCTCCACATTGTTCACAATGGTCGGTGACATGTAGAGTCCGAGGACCGCTGGAAAGTAAGGTGGCTTGATACGAGGATAAGGGCGCTTGCCTTCGAGCGATTCGAGCAAGCTCGTCTCCTCTCCGCAAATATAGGCGCCACCGCCTTCGTGGACGTAGACGTCGAGATCAAAGCCTTGTCCAAAAATATTTTTTCCTAAAAATCCACGAACCTTTGCCTCTTCAATGGCTTTTTCTAAAATCGCTTTCGCATGCGTGAACTCGCAGCGAATGTAGATGTAAGCGAGATGAATATTGAGCGCAAAACATGTAATGATAATTCCTTCGAGAAGTTGATGTGGATCTTGATGCAGAATCACGCCATCTTTAAAAGTTCCTGGCTCAGACTCATCCCCGTTAACGCAGAGATAGTGAGGCTTGCCATCATCACGACGAATGAATCCCCATTTCACGCCGGTCGGGAAAGCCGCTCCACCACGGCCTCGGAGGTTGGCCGCTTTAACTTCAGCGATGATTTCATCGGGCTTCATCGTGAAAGCCTTCTTCGCCTCATTGTAGCCGCCATGGGCAAGATAAGTTTCAAGATCGGGCGCGTAGTTTTGCTCGCTGACGTTACCAAAAATAATGCGCCGTTCTTTAGGATGTGGTGCAGGAAGAGTACTCATTACAAAAAAAAATTAGGAGTGTTGTGCCACGATCGTCTCGATATCGGCAGAGGTAACTTTTTCAACGAGATCATTATTGATCATGCAAACAGGAGCAGTGCCGCAGCTCGCAAGACACTCGACAAATTCAACGCTGAATTTCCCATCAGGACTCGTTGGCATTCCATGACTATGTCCCTGCTCCGAATCAATCCCCGTGGCCTTGCAGATTTGATCATGCAACTCATAGCTCCCTGCCATCGCGCAAGAGAGCGTACGACAAACACGAATAATCGTTTTTCCTGGAGCTGTTTGACGGAACCAAGGATAAAATGTCACGATTTCTAAAATTGCAATTGGCTGCAGCTCGAGTTTCGCAGCGATCCACTCAATGCCGCTCTCATCAATAAAACCAAAATGATTTTGCCAAAGATGCATCAGCGGCAACGCTGCGCTTCGCCTAGAAACGGGATAGTGGGTAATCGCCTCTTCGATTTTTTCAAGAAGGGCAGGAGGAATTTGAGAAGCTTGGATGGCAGTAGTTGATGTCATGGGTAAGTAACTATCAAACCAAAAACTCGACTCCTGGGAAAGTTTAAAATGCAAATGGCAAGTTTCAAATTTCGGCACCGGAATTTTTAAAAATGCTTTATTGCATTTTAAAGAAAAATCTTCATACTATTTGACTCATCGTTATTCCAGCGTAGCTCAGTGGTAGAGCGGTCGGCTGTTAACCGATTGGTCGTAGGTTCGAATCCTACCGCTGGAGCCAAACTACCTCATAAAATTTACTAAGGTAGTTTCTAATTTCGTAACCATTCAGAACGGTTGTGAAGAGTGAAGATCACTGAAGGAAAATTTTTTGTGACATATTTTCTGAAAAGTCACTCTTCACTTTATGAAAAAGTGAAGTTCAAAGTATTAATCGGAATATTTCACGGTTAATTTGCTTCCAAGCTAGAGCATTTTAAAAATTTCTGGTGCTGCGAAAACCTCGTTGCTGCGGTTCTCGCGTCATCGAGTATTTCTATAGACACTCGCCGAAAAATTTCCTAAAAATGGCCACAGTTTTATTTATAGTGTATTAAATTGAAAAGGGCATGTTAGAAGCGCTGAAATTTTTTCTTAGGTAGAGTAGACGAAGAGTAATTAATTTGATCGAAGCCAATGATCAACTCTCTTCGCCCCTCGTTCAAACCGTACGACCGGATTTCCCGGATACGGCTTTCGGGTGCTGTTCTTTCAGTTTGCTTCATGAATATTTCCAGGCTGCATAGAGTGGTAGTTTGATGAGTCCATATTGTTGGTGAAGTTTCTCATTGCTGTAATAACTGTAGTGTCCATGCTTCTTGTTGTGCTTTTTCCACAACCATTGTCGCATTCGCTCCTCCACGTAGTTCTGCATTTTCCCGAATGTCCGTGTGCTATTTCCGTAATGATAATATTCTGACCATCCTCTTAGTCGCTGATTGACCTTGCCGAAGACTTCTTTCTCATCTTTGTTGAAGGTATTTCGTCTGGTTTCTTCGCGGATTACCTCTCTCATCTTCGCACACGCTTTGGGACTTGGTTCTGTGTGATAGTAATGTCTACCTTTCGACGATTTCCTTCTCACAATTCTAAATCCAAGAAACTCGATACTCCCATCAAGGATATTGACAATTTGTGTCTTCTCTTCATTGAGTATGAGTTCTCGCTTTTCGATCCATTTCCTAAGCTGTTCGTAGACTTGTTTTGGTTAAGCAACATTATTTCTGTAAAATTGAAAAGAGTGTCATGAAAAAGTTGGAAATGAAGGGTTAGTTTTTAGTGGAGGAATTGAGGGTTGAGG
>VHCR01000043.1 GCA_016871655.1 Verrucomicrobiota bacterium | reverse complement strand
AAAAAAGCGGCATTATTCCGATAACAGTGAAGCCAGATTTTTTTAAACCTTTGGTTCGGCCATTAGGAAATTTTTTTCCACCTGATGTCAAGCCTGCTCGAGCAGCAATTGAAGAGGAAGAGGAGGAAAAAAATAGGTCATCCTCTTCGATCCAACTTGAACTTAACTTTAGCGCTGGGTTAACCTCATTGACTATTGAGGAAACTCTTCAACTCATGAAAACCAAAGTTCTTGAAAAACCATTTCAACTTTTGAAGCCGTTAAAAATTTTTATTGAAGAGCAGGTTTTTGGCACCGGAGAACTGGTTGAAATCAACGGGCGCTATGCCTTGGCTATTACGCAACTTTTTGAACATGCATCTTAATACTGGAAATCCTCTTGAACTAATTCTCGTCCTTATGGGAGTAGCGCTGCTTCCATTTGCCGTCGTTCTCATGACGTCGTTTACGAAGGTGATTGTAATTTTCAGTTTGGTGCGTACAGGATTGGGTTTGCAGTCGAGCCCTCCTAATATTGTGCTGAACGGATTAGCGCTGATTTTATCTTTTTATGTGATGTTTCCTGTTCTCTCGGATACTTATCAACTGGCAGAAAAAGTGAACATCCAAAATGTAACACTCTCAACAATTGTTCCCGCTGCCAATGCGATTAAAGAACCTATTCAAACATTTCTTAACAACAACACGCGAGCGTCTACACAGAAATTTTTTGTTCTTACAGCGAAGCGTCTTTGGCCACCCAAGTATGGAAGCACGGTTGCTAAAACAGATTTCATTATTTTAATTCCTGCCTTTCTTGTTTCTGAATTAACGGCTGCGTTTCAAATTGGATTCATTTTGTATTTGCCTTTCATCATTATCGATCTCGTTATTTCTAATATTTTGATGGCTCTTGGAATGATGATGCTTTCTCCAACAACAATCTCACTCCCTTTTAAGCTGCTCTTATTCTGTTTTGTTGATGGATGGACGCGATTGATGGATGGACTCATTATGACGTATCGGATTTCCTAAAAAATTCCCATGACCCAAGATGCCTCTGTTAATCTGGTTTCGCAAGCGATGCTCCTAGTATTGACATCGTCCCTGCCTCCTATTGTTGTCGCAACAGCTATTGGTTTGCTCGTTGCTTTATTTCAAGCGCTCACCCAGATCCAAGATCAGACACTCCCATTTGCTGTCAAAATTGTCGCAACCTTTTTAGTGATTGTTTATGCGATGAATTATGTCTTCGGCGATCTTTTGAATTTTACGATCATTGCATTCCGTGACTTTCCTCATATGGTCCAGTAGCCATGGTGAGTAGCAAAGTTTAGAATTCATTTTTTGCCGCGGGCCTCAGAACTTAAACTTAAACTTTTAACTTATACCATCTCCATTAAATAACTGGATTATAGGACGCAGAAATTTTTGCGTTGAGCAAGGCGAAGGAGCGCAGCGCTATGTCTCATAACGTAAGCTCTGACAACGAAGCTCAGCACAAAAAGAGCTAGTCAGATAGTTCAGTTATTTAATGGAGATGGTATTAAATTTCTGTGAAGCAGATATGGAAGAATTAAAAAAATATTTTATAGAGGTTCCGCTTGTTCTTGCGCTTGGCTCAACCCGTGCCGGCGTGGTCCTCACTATTTCGCCTGTTTTTTTAGTTAGCGGAATGCCACGGCAAGCATTATTAATCATGCTTGCTGCAGTGATCGTCCCGATGGTCCTACCAACCTTGCCGCAAGGAGATTTTAATCCTACTTATGTTTGGGTTCTTGTTCTTAAAGAACTTTTTGTTGGGATGCTCATAGCGTATTTCATTTCTGTGATTTTTTGGGGGCTTGAAATTGCAGGAGAACTTATCGATTTACAACGTGGAACCACGGCTGGTGGGATTTTTAACCCGATGTTGGGAGCTCAAGAATCACCTATGGGAGGTTTGTTTTTGCGTCTTGCAGGGTATGTCTTTTTTTCGATTGGTGGTTTTCTATCACTGATAGGCGTGCTCTTTACGAGTTACCAAGTCTATCCTGTCGGTGATTTTCTGCCGCCATTTTTAGTGGGATGGCAGAATCATATTTTCCCATTTTTAACAGATGTTTTCCAATTGGGGATTCTCTACGCAGCACCGTTGCTCATCATCTTTTTCTTTATGGATTTTGGATTAGGGTTAATGAATCGCTTTGTTTCACAACTCAACGTTTTCTTCCTTTCTCTTCCGATTAAAAGTGGTATCTGCTTTGTCTTTTTGACCTACTACATGAGCTATGTTATGGAAGGTTTTAAAAAAGATCTTTTTACTGAGTCAGGAGTAGATGCGTTTTTAAAGACGATTTTTAGGTAGAGTTCGGAGTGTGTTGTTTGAAAAGGAAATATTGGTTTTGGTTGATAGCTGCACCAGCTACAGAAAAAGGCTGTAGACTATAGGCTATAGGCTGTAGGTTGAAGTAACGCCTTCGGCAAAAAATTAAAAACTTTTTTCTTATACTTGCAAAATTCTCTACTTGTAATTTGATGTCATTTCAAAAAATCCTATAGCCTACAGCCTACAGTCTATAGCCTCTGACCTCTACAACCAGATACTTTCTAGCTTTCAAGCTAGCATCTCAAAAAAATTTAACTTTCGAACCAAGATCCAATGGCCGACCAACCTACAGGGGAAAAAACGGAGCAGCCAACGCCGAAGCGTCTGCGCGACGCAAGAAACAAGGGGCAAGTCGTAAAAAGTACAGATGTCGTAACAACGGTCTGTACTTTTTTTGTTTTATCAGCAGTTTTAATAACCTTTCCTTCGACGTGGAAAAGTTATGTTAATTATTTTGATATTGTTTTTGCGGCTATAGCTGAGCCAATGCCGAATGCTCTCATTGATGTTTTTGGCATGATGCCGACGTTTCTTTTGTCTGCGATGTTTCCCATTTGTATTGTTGCTGCGCTTGCTGTGGTGATTGCAAATGTTGGTCAATTTGGATTTTTATTAGCTTTTGAATCGATGAAACCAGACATTAAGAAGCTAAGCCCTATGTCCGGGTTCAAAAAAATTTTTTCAACTAAAACCCTCATAGAACTCATTAAGTCGAGCATCAAAATCACAATTTTCGGAATTCTTCTTTACAGTATTGTTGCAAAATCGATTGGCCCATTAGTTACCCTTCCTTTTGCTACCTTGTTTAATGGGGTAGGTGTTATCAAGCCGATGCTGATGGGATTTATCAACTCTTTCATGTTGTGTTACCTTATCATTGCTGTTGCTGATTATCTTCTGCAGCAAAAAATGTTGATGAAAGATTTGATGATGACCAAGGATGAAACAAAACGCGAAATGCACGAGTCGGAAGGCGACCCGATGATTAAAGGAAATCGCCGCCGTCTGCAGCGTGAGATGATTTTTGAAGACAACACGACAGCAACGAAAAAGTCAACGGTCCTTGTTACCAACCCGACTCACTATGCTGCTGCCATTTTTTATGAACGAGGGCAAATCATGCTTCCTATTTTAAGAGCCAAGGGGACTGGATTTATTGCGTTGCGCATGATTGCGGTTGCTCGCGAAGAAAATATTCCCATTGTCGAGAATGTCCCTCTGGCACGTGCGTTGTACAAACAATTAGAAATTGGAGATGTCATTCCTAAAGAATTGTTGGGTCCTGTAACGGAAATTTTGAGGTGGGTGAGAACGTTGCCGCCAAGGGTGGCAGAGTAAAAGCAATAGCCGCAAAAAAAGCAAAGAACGCAAAGAAATTTTCGAGGAGATTGTTTTTTGCGTTCTTTTGCGGCTATTCTTCTTTTACTTTGTTTTTTTTGCGGCTATTTCTTTCGTAATGTTAAAAGAAAAAGACCTCATTCCCATCAGTCCTCGTGGGCAAGAAATCAAAGAGCGGTTTAATGAATTTCATTTTCGCACCAATCCTCATGAAAGCCCGATGGCTAAAGCGCTGATGGCTCATGGATATGAGGTCACAACTTATCCCCTGCAAGGTGACTATACTGATGATGATTGGCTTGGCTCCAAAGTTTGTATGAAAGGATTAACGATTATTTTTCGTCAGCCAACCCCCCAAGATCTGCTCATTTGTCGCATTGATAGGGAGGGCGATGAAAAAAAGATGAACTCTCCACTTTTAGGATTCATGGAGTTTAGTGGATTCTGTCATTACTATTGTCCGGAGGTTCTCTGGTTAGGAGGATGTGTCGAGAAATTCACAAATGAAAATGACAAAAGGGATTTAACGATTGATCGGCTCGTGCGTTACTATCATCGGATTTTGGGGAGGATTGAAGGATACACTGCCGATGGATTTTTTTGGATTTATGCTGACATGCATAACAAAGAGCGCTTTGCAACATTGCCTATTTGGAAGAGGTATCGGCGGGAAAATATTCCGAAGAAAAATAAGAAATAAATTTTTTTAAAAACTTTTCTGAGTGCTCTCGGTTGCAGAAAAATTTCTTCATCTATTCAAAAAAGTTTTCCCTCGGTGTCATCTTATTTTTTTTCGCTCACTGTTTTCTTTAAGAGCTTGGCCGCTGTGCTGAATAATCACAGCCAATTTAGGGATGAAATAGGTTTATAGTGTATTAAATTGAAAAGGGCACGCGATAAGCTTGCTCTTTTTCCTTAGAACTGCGTTCTCAGATCTCACGTTATCTTCGGATAGCGCTTCGATCTTCGGCCTTGTTCTAAGAAAAAATTTCAGCGCTTCTAACATGCCCTTTTCAATTTAATACACTATATTGAGCCGATTTCTACAGAGAGGAAATGAAAATTCAGGCGTTGCCGAGTTCTTGAAATCACATTTAATTTCCTCATGAACAAGATGTTTTGCTAAAAATTTAAAAATCCATTTTCCTGGTATCATCATAGCACCCCCCCTCGCGAGAACGCGTTCTAGGGCATCCTGGAGCGTTTTTTTTGGCAAAGTATCCTCAAAAAATGGTTTGCAAGGGATCTCATCTACCGGCCTCTTCAGCTTTACGATAATTCACCACGTAGGCATTTTTTTGAAGAAACTCTTCATAGGTAAAAGTCGTCCTCTCGCTATCAGGATACATTCGAGCATTCAAGTTTGGAATAGGTGTGACTTGTCCATCATTGATGAGATGCCAAGTTCCTTCATTATTAACAAAAGTTGCATAATGACCTGAAGCTACAGAATCTCCTCCATAGTGGCAAATAATAGACGAGGTGTTGTACTGAGTGAGTCTATGATTATTTGTTGGTAAAGTGAGAGGAGCAGTCAGGTCAGTGATAGGAGTAGGTAATCTTTTAGAGCTTCTTTCAGCCCTGTCGTAAGCAAATCTTTTAATCGAAATTGTTATTGAGTTAGGAGGATCTGTTAAAGTCATTGTTTGTTGAGCATCCAGTCTTTCAGCACGATCATTGTCTGGATTTAGATTAACTTTTTCATCGCCGGTCAGATGTTCTGTCAAATAATTGAAGTTAACAATGTCTTGTAGAGGTCGTGAATGGTGAAGAGCCAAGTCTTCAGACTGTGAGTAAACTTCACTTTTACCAAGAATAGGAATCGGTAAGACCGATTCTGTAATATTTTTCCTCCTTGAAGGAATATCGGTTCTATCTCTAAAAGTAAGTTCGCTCTGAATAAAAGTAGGAGGAATACCGACATATTCCATGAGAACGCCTAGTGCCTCACTTGTGTCATGTTGTTCACGCGAATGACCTGTGACCGGGTCAATATTTTCTGAAATTGTCCTAGCAGCTTGCGAAGAGTCACGGCCTGATAGAGCAAGTTTGCTGGTAATATTCTGAATTTCTTGCCGAAGGAAAGAAGCCGAATATATGTTGCGACCATCAAATTTATTTTCTAAAAAAGCAATCAGTGGTGAGCCTAGAGCACAGAGTGGATTCTCTAATTGGGATGGAGAAAGGTGGTTGGGTGTTGCATAATCTTCTCTAAGATGATTCAGTATCAGTTCTTGCTCGTTTTGTGGCAAATTGATGAAAATAACTTTTAAAGTTTGCAGAGCGCTACTGAGATAGCAATCGACGCCGCTATTACTGAGGCCTCGATGTTCAAGAGGAGCTGGCTCGTCAAGAAATGCTGCTGCAATGGTTTGTTGAGCTTCAGGACTTGTTAAAGGTATTTGCTTTTTAGCTTCTGCATGTTTAGCTAAAGACTCATTCATCAAAAAATTTTTTAATTCAGGAGGCGACATCCTTAGAATTATGTCGTGAACGCTAGCATCAAAATAGCTTTGAGCCAACGCAACACAATTGGGCTTAGAAAGTGAGTCGATAAAATCATGAATTTCTTTTTCTGAAAGTGAGTCGACCCGAGTGAAGAAATTCTCTAGTGAAAGAGGAGTTGCCGGAGGAGCTGATTTTTCAGGGGTAGAAGCAACAGCAGCATTGACGTCGTCCGAAGTTTCTGAATCAACGTCCGTCCAAACACTATTAACGTTATCTTCATCCGAAATTGCTGGATCTTGTAAAGCAGCAATTGCAACATGAGAGGAGGGCGTAGTGGGATCAGGAATGAGAGCGGTTGCGTGAAAAACTGCCTCTGCAATTGCCGGGTTTCCTCCTTGAGCACGAACCCACTCTTGAAATGACTGTTTGCTTTGCTCAATGGCTTCTTCTAAATCTTTTTTTTCTGAGTAAAGGAGGGTGAGTGTTTTTTTGGTTTGTGCGACTTTTTCTTTTGTTTCTTTAGACACTCCAAAAAGAGTTGTCCAAACAGGGCGTTGAGTTCTTTCTGTTTGTTCTTTTGATAGAGCTGCTTGATAAGCCTGTTTAGCCTGAGAGAGCTCATCCTCAATCGTAGGAGTTGGCGATCGATGTGTTGCTGAAGGATCAACGACTCTAAAAGCATGAGCGGAGTTCTCTAGGCGTGGTGGAGCAGAACTTGGGCGTCCCTTCAGCTCAACAGCATTCGATCTATTTCTGGAATCAGCAGGAATGTTATGTACTATTATCTCCATAAAGTATGTTCAGGCGAATTTCGTATTTTGAGAGAAATTATGCGGCTGATCGGCTTTGTTTTATTTGGTTTTGTGGCAGAAGCTCTGAATGATCTGTGTGTTCTATGTGGCCTATGTTTTGGTTAGCATGATCAGAAGACATTCTATTTTCTTGATGTCCGCCAGTTCTCAAAGAGTCTCCGCCGCTGGATCGACTCGTTCCTGAGGGGCGGACGCCCAACGAGCCTCCAGCACCTTCCATTTTTGGAGATCCAGGAATTTTAGTTTTAGGAGCAGTTCCTCCACTTGGTGGTTGAGGAACTCCATCTACGGATGGTTCAATCAATAACGACTTACTTGAAAAAGTAGAAAGAATATCCTGTATGGCCGTCGGGGAAGTGTAGGCCTTTGCATTGGCAGTATTGGCATGATTTTGAGTGTCAATGTAAGTGGCACCTTCACTTGCAACCATCTGTGCAATACTGATATCAGACATAAAAGTAAAAAAACGGTTAGATGATTGGTGCAGATATTGCTATGATTATTCAAATTTAATCAATTCTTATTTTTCATGCAAGAGACGCTTCAATCCCTCCTTCAACAACGACTTGGTGATGCTTTGCTAAAACTACACGTTGATTGTTCTCTTGCGCTCGTCACTCCTGCAGCAGATATTCGCTTTGGCGATTATCAGACGAATGCTGCGATGGTGATTGCCAAGCAGGAAAGAAAAAATCCTCGTGAAGTCGCAGCACAATTGATCGAGCAACTCCAAGTTGATGATATTGCCGCGACACCAGAAATTGCAGGGCCAGGTTTTATCAATTTTCGGTTAACGACTTCATTTTTAGAAAAGCAAATCGCAACGTTGTTGAACGATCCACGATGTGGAGTTGCTCTTGTTGACAAACCTCAAACAATCGTCATCGATTTTAGTTCGCCGAATGTTGCGAAGCCAATGCACGTGGGCCACATCAAAAGCACGGTCCTCGGAGATGCATTGGCTCGGATCGCTAGGTTTTTAGGGCATCACGTGATCACCGACAATCATCTTGGCGATTGGGGAACACAGTTTGGAAAAGTGATTTATGGAGTGAAAAATATTGCTAAGTCAAAAATTGAAACGGTTCATCAACTTGTTGAGCTCTATCGCGAGGTGAATGAAAAAGAGGAGCATGATCCTGAAATGAAAGCAGCTGTCCGTGAAGAGCTCGTGAAGTTACAGCAAGGCGATGCTGAGAATGTTGCGATTTGGAAAGAAGTTGTGGCGATTTCGTGGAAGGAGTTTGAAAATATTTATCAACAACTCAACATTTCTTTTGATGAATGTCTTGGTGAAAGCTCTTACAATGAGGCTCTCGAGCCTCTTGTGAAGAGGCTCGAGCAAGAGGGCATTGCTGAAGAGAGTCAAGGAGCCTTGGTTGTTTTTTTTAAAAATCATCCGACGCTCGCTGAGAAACCATTTCTTATTCGCAAAGCTGATGGTGGATTTTTGTATGCGACCACTGACATTGCGACGCTCGAATATCGCAAAGAACGCTGGCATCCCGATGCTATCTGGTATGTCTGCGGCATGCCGCAGCAATTGCACTTCGAACAACTTTTTGCCACGGCAAAAAAAATTGGCATCAGCTGCGAGCTCCGTCACATCAGCTTTGGAAGCATCTTGGGTGAAGATCGCAAGATGATGAAGACGCGGAGTGGTGAGAACGTCGAATTGAATGCGCTCTTGGAAGAGGCTTTAGATCGAGCTTTCAAGCTGGTCTCAGAAAAAAACCCTGGTTTTTCTGATGCCGAAAAAAAAGAGATTGCGCAGATCGTCGGCCTCGGAGCCTTGAAATATGCGGATCTCATGCAGCATCGGACAACGGACACTATTTTTTCTTGGGAAAAAATGCTTTCTTTTCAAGGCAACACCGCCCCCTATTTACAAAATGCTTATGTCCGCATCCAATCAATTTTAAGGAAAGCAAAAGAAGCAGGAGAGGTTGTCGCATTCGATTCTATCAAGCTCCAAGAAGATGCTGAGCGGACGTTGGCGCTGCAGTTGTTGCAGTTTGCGGAGGTGGTGCCAGCAATTCTCAGCGATGCGCGTCCGAATATTTTATGCCTCGCACTTTACGAGTTGGCGAACAGTTTTCATCGCTTCTACGAACAGTGTCCGATTTTAAAAGCGGAAGAATCAGTCAAACAATCGCGTCTCGCGCTCGCGCAACTTATCGGATGTGTATTGCGGTGTGGCTTGGAACTTCTTGGAATTAAGGTTCCGGAGCGGATGTGAGAAGGAAGGCTGGAGGCTGTAGGCTGGAGGTCAATGCAACACTCTTGTTGCCTCAAAAGTAAATGACACCCGAGGGTAGAAGAAAGTAAGAGAACGTTGCCTCATAAATCATGACACCGAGGTTGTGTTTAAAGTAGCTG
>VHCR01000042.1 GCA_016871655.1 Verrucomicrobiota bacterium | reverse complement strand
GCACGATGAAGCGGGGATCTTCTCCTGCCTGCAACATCGTAGCAAGCCAATAGAGCGCCGCATCCGGATCGCTCCCACGAATGCTTTTAATAAAAGCGCTGATAACATCGTAATGCCCATCTCCCGTGTGATCATAGACGACCGCTTTTTGTTGAATGCTCTCCTCCGCAATTTTTTGAGTGATCACAATTTTTCCTGACTCATGAAATGGGGTCGTAGTCACCGCAATCTCCAAAGAGTTGAGGCATTTGCGCGCATCTCCATCACTTGCTGTAGCAAGGTGGAGAGCAGCATCTCGCTCCAAGATGATGGGCAATGCACCCAGCCCGCGCTCTTTGTCGTGCAGTGTTTGTTGTTGCAAGGCTACAAGCTCTTCTTCCCGCAGTGACTTGAGCTCGAAGACCTGCACGCGCGACAAGAGCGGCGCAATCACCGAGAAAAAAGGATTTTGCGTCGTTGCTCCAATCAACAAGACCGTGCCGCGTTCCACATCAGGGAGCAAAACATCTTGTTGTCCTTTGTTCAAACGATGAATCTCATCAATGAAAAGTAAGGTTCGCTTTCCCAACCGAGCCTGCTGTGAAGCGGTTTCCATTGCCTTACGCAAATCGGCAACAGCCCCTTCAACGCCACTCAGCTCCACAAAATGACGCCCACTCTGTGCTGCAATCACGCGCGCAAGGCTGGTTTTACCAGTTCCTGGCGGCCCATAAAAAATCATTGAGGAAAGCCGATCGGCTTCTAATGCTCGTGCCAACAATTTTCCTTTGCTCAAGAGATGTGTTTGCCCCACGTACTCTTGCAACGTCCGAGGCCGCATCCGCGTGGCGAGCGGGGCATCGGGGCCTAGCGAGGCTGAGTGCTGTTGAAAAGTTGATTCGGATACAAAAAGGTCACGCATTGTTAAGAGAAAAAAGTTTGAGTGCTAGAAGTTTGAGTTTGAGTTCTCTAGGCGCTTCGCGCATATTCTATACCAATAAAGCGAAACCTTGCTAACTCAAACTCAAACTTCTAGCACTCAAACTTGTATTAAATCCATGAAAACCATCCTTGTTGCTGTTGATCTTAGCCCTGTCAGTTCGAAAATTCTTAAAGAAGCGCTCGTCTTAGCTGAAGAACTTTCTGCTAAAATTCTTTTGCTTCACGTGCTTCCTCCCGTCAGCTCTGCTGTTCCAGTTGGCTCTTCCATGGAAATGGTTTCTGTTCCACTCCCTCTCGCTCCCGAAGAAATTGCAGGTGTTAAGAAAAAGTTAGACCAACTAGCAGCTTCCGTCGCTTCCCAAAAAGTCCAAATTGAAACAATCCTCAAAGAAGCTCTTCCTGTTGAAGAAATCAAACATCAAGCCGAAACAACAGGGGCTTCTCTGTTAGTAGTCGGATCTCATGGTCACGGCGGCCTCTATCATCTTTTCAACGGCAGCGTTGTTACGGAAGTGCTGAAACAAGCTTCAAAGCCCGTGCTGGTTGTACCAGTGAAAAATTAAGCCTTCGTCCTAATTTTAGGTTACAGGCTGTAGGTAGTAGGTTATAGCTCAACGCCATTTTCTTCAGGGTCTCTCTTAAAAACCTGATTAATACCTGAATTTAGTAAAACAAACCGCTGCGGCAAACGCTCCAGGATGCCCGTGAAGGCCCTTATTTTGATGGGGTGCTATGATCATACCCGGGAAATTGATTTTTTGTTTTTTGACGGATTGTATTTACATTCAACTAATTATCTCTAAAAATTAGCACTCAAAATGAAGCTGTTTTCAACTTCTTCTCTGTAGAAATTGCTCGAAAGAGCAAGGAAAAAGAAGGGTTTGCCTCAAAGGGCACACAAAGATAAAAGGCATACCTTCAGATGCCTGGTTTAGAGCAAGCTTCCTCAGCACATTTTGTAGCAGTTTAAGTTAAAAGTTGAAGTTTAAGTTTCCTGCGCTTCGCGAATAAAAAAATTTGATTTTTCGCCGAAGGCGAGTCTTAACTTCAACTTCAACTTTTAACTTTCACTTTCTACAAAAGCAGATTTAGAAAACCTACTCTTGACCAGTCTGCTGAACGCCTATGATAAAAGAATGACCATGAATTCCTACCTTCGCGGGAATAAGTTTTTCTTTTTGCCATTTCAAAAATAGCTACTACAATCCCAAGCCGTTATGCTTAAAAACTCCCTCCACCTTTTTTGTTTTCTTTTTCTTTTTTTAACAACGCTCAGAGCGATTCCATCAGGAGAAGTGAACAGCTTCAACCTCTCTGAAGCACTGAAAACACCTTCTAAGGATTCTCCTGCGATAACTGCTCGCAATCGCCGCCGCAGCTCTTTGTGTCCTGTTGACTCTAGAAGAAGAAGCTCTCTAATTCCCGGTGAAAGAGAACCACTCAGCGATAGCAATGCGCGAGGTGCTGCTAGGAACGATTCTTTTGATGACCATGATTCATCTGGCCATGAGGATTTTTCTGAGGCCAGTAATTCTTTTCAAGCTCAGATGGATTCTTATGCAGAAAAAATTCAATCGGCTTCAAACGAGTTTTGGTCATTAGCACGCCAGATAAAAAATCCACCCTCTTTAGCTCACACACCTTTTATTGAAGATCAGTCTCCTAGTGAAGAAGAGGATGACTCTTTCTTTAGTCCAGCTATAGCAAATCCTGCAAGTACTGCACTCGGCATTTTTTCACCATTTCGAAACGACAATTTAGATCTTGACGATTCCAATGAAGAAACAGCTTCGCCTCAGTTTCACACTTTAACGAACGCAAAAAACAATGTTGTTGCTAATACTTATTGGTACACAACAGAGCTTCTGGAAAAAATCATTTCCTCTGAGACTGAAAATCCCTCTAATGCTGCTGCTTATTGGGAAGATCTTGTTCAAAAGACTAAGGATTTGATTACTCTTTTAGAAAAGTATCAAATGATTTCGAGCAAACATTGTTCAAGCGATCAAGAGATGCTTGGAGAAATCGAATCAGAGATTCGTTTTTATCAAGCTCGATTGGCTGAGTACGAAGCCGAAGACTGGGCCACTGGTGTTGTTGTTGCTCATGAAAATTATCTCTCTTTTGCTGAACGCTCCTCCTCTTCCGATGAATCAAGACTCGATCAAAATAAAACCTATCAAGGAAGTCAACTTCTTGTACAAAGTGCTAACGTCCCAGTTGAGTTTCATCATGCAGCAGAAACCTATCGAAAAATTTCTAAGGAGAGCTCAGCTGATAATGCTGATATCGCTGCACTTCATGAAATGATGGCTCTTTGGTGTGAGGCTCGAGCTGCTGAGGTAAACATCACGGCGACGGGACACATCTCTCTCGTTCATGGAATTAATCTACATCATGATCAACCTATCATCACAGCTCAGCAAGCTTACGACGCTGTGATCACGGCCTGCACAGAACTTCTTCCAAAATTTTCTAACGATGAAGAGCTAACAACGGAGCACCTTGAAGTCACACGCTACCTCAACGAGGCTACGACTAGGAAACAACTCCTTGAAGCTCAATTACAGAAAATAAAAGTTAACTCTCTCCTATCACAAGAATTAACTCCTACTTCATCTGAGTACGAAAAGTTTTTGCTTCACGAAAATCAATTAGGCCAACTTCAATCTCTCAATCCATTGATCGTACAACAAGGATTAGAGCAAGCTCCTGATCGCCTTAAGAACCTTTGGACTCAAGTTTCTTACCATGACATCCCTGACTTAATTGAAAAAACTAACGAGAGCTTAAAAGAAAATATCTCTCACCTCATCCAAGAAGCAGCAGCACAAGCTGCGAGCGCTACTAACCTGCAACAACGTGAAGTAGCGGCTCGCACAACATCCCTAACACAATTTTTGCTGTCACTTGATCATGCATCATCAACGCCCACTACAACTCATCCTATTGATCTATCGAATGAAATTATTAAGGCCGCTAAAACTACTTTTGAAAAATACGAAACCGCTTTCAAAGCTTCAGTAAAGTTCCCTGATTTCGTACCAGAACAATATTCCACAGAGAGTCTTCAAATTGAGAAAAACTACTGGCACGCCGCTTCGATAAAATTTCAAACTGATCATTACAAAACTCAAGCAATTCATTGGATCGAGCTATCAAAACAAAGCTCAGGAGAGGCTAAGATCGCTCTTTTAGAAAAAGCCGCTCAAGAGATTGAAAAAGCTAATCACTTTTGTGATCAACTTGTTGAATCGATCTCTCAAATCTATTCAAACGCGTCTCTAAGAATGAAGTTAGTTCCAATCACTCGGGAAGAATCGCTAGGGTATAGAAACTATTTCGCCGCAAAGCAGCAAGAAATTAGCGAAACCTTAGCAGAGTCTAAGAAACCATCTTGGTATTCTTGGTTCTGCTCCTTTTTTAAAATGCCACGATGGGTTTATTTTTGGAGAACTGTTTCGCCAGTTTAAGTCACTAGTTGAAGTTGAAGATATGCTGGATCCCCACCTTCGAGGGGATACCGCTACTTTGTAGCGTCACTTAAACTTAAACTTTTGACTTAAACTCTAGCCCGCAAACTTCAGTTGTAACGCTGCTAGTTACCCGATCCAATATAAGTCGCGGAAGTATTTCCCAATTTCGTGGAGGATCCAACGACTGGAACTTTTTTCATGTCGTAGACCTCTTGAGAGGTCGATCCTGTCTGCGTGTCGTAGAGCATTACCGATTGGCCTTGTGTCTGTGGTGTGTTAGGAGCGTTGACCGCAAGATAACGGTCTGACTGATTTTGCTGCTGTTGGTTTAATTCTGCGTAATAAAGCCGTGCTCGGGCCTCTGCGATCCGACGCTGATCAACAGTGGCACGCTGTTTCGTGTAGACATAAGCTCCGGCACCCGCTAAAGCTGCACCTCCGAGTGCAACGGGAATAGTAATTCCAGGATTTACTCCGGAACATCCCAAAGCCACACCCGCAGCCGTTCCCACAACGCCTGCGGCAATCGCCGCATTTTCTCCCGGCGTTAAATTGGAACAGCTAGTAAACGCGAGTGAGAGAAAGAGGAGAAAAGAAAGAAAACGAATATTTTTCATAGAATAAAGCTAAGAGATGAAGAAATTGTAGTGAAGCAATAATTGGTTTCAAGCTACTGAATAAATTGCTTTAGGAATTCACTTATGCTGATGAGATGCAAGGCGCCTCGGAGCGCGAGAAACGACTGCATCGACGAGCGTCTATGTAATACGAGAAGCGGCGAGCACCGGAGAACGTAGCAGCTCGCAGCATAAGTAGAATTGATGAGGTAATTTAATTACCATTCAATGCCGAAGAGCAAGAGCCCCTGCGGCCTTCCCACTTCATCAGGATCTTCAGAAACATTTTTTTCTCCAGTCCCGTAGGAAGCAGGCGCCAAAGGATTCACCACTTGCCATGGCTGCTTCGATTTCACAGCCTGCGTTAAACTTCCATTCAATTTGATCAGTGATTCTTGCTCAGCTTTCTTGGGCGGTGTCCGTTTTAATTTTTTGGGTGCGACAAACTCCGTATCAGGCTGGCGCGATTGCTGAGCATGAACATCAGCAAAAGAAAACAGCAGTGCTGCTATCGCAACAGTAAAAAAAATAAAAAATCGCGTCTGCGTCATCTCGTTATTAGTAGCCAGAGTTTCTCCTAAAGTGAATTATTTTTTAACTTTCTTTTGGTTTGAATTTGCCGCAGGCAAGAATATAAACTCGTTACCCGTTACTCGTTACTCGTTACTGGTCTCTACAGCTTGATATTTTCTAGCGTTTAAGAGCCTCACTAAAAAAGCAACTTTCTAAGATTTATTGATCATGAACTACCTCGAACGAGCACGCCGTGTCCTGACTATTGAAACAGAGGAACTGCAACGCCTCTCCGAACGCCTCGATCATCGTTTTGATCAGGCGATTGAATTGATGCGCACCACCATTGATCGTCGTAATAAAATCATTGTTTTAGGAGTGGGAAAGTCAGGCCACATCGGAGAAAAAATTGCCGCTACCTTGACTAGCACAGGTGCACCAGCTGTCGTCCTTAATTCTCTCAACGCGCTTCACGGAGATTTGGGAGTCGTTGCTGATGGTGATCTTTTTTTAATTTTGAGTTACAGCGGAGAGACAGATGAAATTTTAACACTTCTGCCAATCCTCGCTCGCTTTGATGCCAAGCGGATCGCGCTAACCGGAAATAAAAATTCCACGCTTGCAAAAGCGTGCGACATTTTTCTCGACGTTCATGTCGCTCAGGAAGCCTGCCCTCACAATCTCGCCCCGACCTCCAGCACGACAACGATGCTGGCACTCGGAGATGCCCTTGCCATGGTATTGCTCGAGGCGCGCGGATTCACTCGCGAAAATTTTGCGCGCTTTCATCCTGGCGGACAACTCGGCCGATCGCTCTTGGTACGAGCACGCGATATCATGCAACGAGGAGAAGAAGTTGTCATGGTTTCTCCAGAGACACTTGTCATGGATGTTTTAAAACAACTCATCGCAAAGCGCTCAGGCGCTGCGATTGTAGTAACTTCTGAAAGAAGTCTCGCTGGAATTTTTACGCATGGTGATTTTGTTCGTCACTTTGCTAACAATCCCAATATCGGACAAGAGCCAGTCGGCAAGCTGATGACACGCCAACCTATTACCATTCACGCCGATAAACTCGCAGGGGAAGTTTTAGTAATCCTCGAGCAACATCGTATCGATGACCTCATTGTCATAGATGAAGATGGCACTCCTCTCGGCATGATCGACTCACAAGATCTTTCTCGTTTGAAAATTTTGTAATTTTGTCACAACCAACGTAGAAACCTTGGTTGTGACAGTTTAAGAGTTTATAGAAAGGTGGACTTTTAAATTTAAAATAATTTAGCATCGCCAACGAAATAATCTTTTACTAAATTCAAACTTTTTCCCTGTTTCATCCTAAACACCTAAACCCTTAAACCTTCTTCCCATATGGCACTCGCAAACGATCTCCGCAAAGGAATGGCAATTAAATACAATGGCAATGCAGCCATTGTCCTTGAAGTCACGCACCGCACTCCAGGCAATCTCCGCGCTTTTGTGCAATGCATCATCCGCTATATCGGCACTGGAAAATCAGCTGACATCCGTTTTTCTTCAACGGAAAAAGTAGAACTCGTCGATGTCAGCCGCAGCGCTTTGGAATTTAGCTACAGCGATCACGAAGGTTATCATTTCATGGATCCGGAAACTTTTGAAACCATCACGCTTCAAAAAGATTTTATTGGCGATGCCAAAGATTATCTCACGGAAGGCATGAGCGTTGAAATCCTCTACGTCGAAGGCCGCGCCGTCTCCGTAGAGCTCCCACCTTCGGCTAATTTAAAAGTTGCAGAATCTCCAGAAGGATTACGCGGTGATTCTTCTGGCAACGTCATGAAGCCTGCTGTTTTGGAAACCGGAAAATCGATCAACGTTCCTCTCTTCATAAAAGAAGGAGAGATTATCAAGGTTGATACACGCACCGGCGAGTATATGGGCCGCGCTTAGCAAACAGGCTGCAAGCGCTTCAGGGAACAGCATTGCAGCGTACAGCATTTCAGATCAAAAAATTTCCCAACTCTTTATCAACAAGCTAGGCTTTATATGATTTCCTGGCATCCTGTGTCCTGTAACGCTGTCCCCTGAAACGCTGTAACCTGCAACCTGCTTCTATGGTTCCCAAAACTTGGGTCAAATTTATTGTTGGGATTTTTCTTTTGCCTCCGGCTTGGCTTTTCACAAAAACATTTTGTGATACCTTCCTCACCGCTCTGCATCAAGGTTTGCTAGGAACGCCAGGATGTCTTTTTTTTGTTGCGGGAATTGTACTATGGGGTCTTTCTTTTTGGCTACTCCCACGATCGTGGTTTTTTTTCCTTTATGTCTACGGTCACGAATGTACGCACGCGCTTTGGGCAAAACTTTTTCGCGGCAAGGTCGCTGAGAAATTTCATGTCAGTCAAGAAGGAGGCCACATCCTCACCGACCGCGTCAACACTTGGATTGCACTCTCTCCCTATTTTTTTCCAATCTACACCGCTATCGTCGTTTCGATTTATCTTCTCGCGCGACTCTTCACCTCGGTAGCATCGTTGGAGTGGGTTTTCTTTTTATTCCTAGGTCTCACGTGGGCTTTTCATCTCACCTTCACCTGTATCTTAATCCTGAAAGGACAACCTGATTTGAAATATGGAGGAACATTTTTTTCACTCCTGATCATCTACCTGATCAATCTTTTTATTGTCACAGCGATGTTGCTCATGGCTGGCCCTAATGTCACTCTTACTGGCTATTGGAATGACTTTTCAAACAACAGCGTCGACTTTGTTTCCTTTACCAGCGTTGTTTTGCAGCAGATTGAAATGCTGCTTCGCAGCAAGTTGAAGTTGAAAGTTTGAGTTTAAGTTTCGAGGCTTCGCAAATAAAAAAAAATTTTTTTGCCGCAGGCAAGAATCAACTTAAACTTAAACTTTAAACTCAAACTTGCTGTAAAGCAGCAGTATCGCTTTGCGATGCTGCTGCTTTACAGCATTGGAGCGGGTAGAGGGAATCGAACCCTCCTGGCCAGCTTGGAAGGCTGGAACATTACCACTATGCTATACCCGCACAGAGGAGAGCAAAAAATGTATCAAGTCATTTTCAAATAGTCAATCCAGAGAAATTTTAGCCCGCAAATTTTATACTGGAGTTCTTGCAGAATCCGCTGCTGGCGATGAAAAGCAAGGAGTCGGCGGCGCACAGCAGCGGAGTGTATATGGAAATACTCGAGCAGCGAGCACCGACGCGACGCTGCTAGTCGCGCCAGCAGTAGGATTATGCAAGAACTCCACTGATTCGTCGCGAGGTGCCGCGTAAGGACCATCAACACAAGGCGAGCGAAAAATTTTGAGCAGTAGCTCTATGTTTCATACTGCCCAAATCGAAATTTGAGATCAGCGGAGTGGGCATCGGTTTTTCGTGAGTCGCCATAGATTTACCGTGAAATATTCAGGTTAGACTCGATCAACGCTTTTTTAAAAACGGATTGTGATCTGTGAAGGCACCACAATTTTGCCTGCTTCCAAACGTCGAGTAGCGCGATAATGACCAAGAAAAAAACTAAGGTTTTTTTGATCATGCTCATTTCTAGGCTGACAATTTCTTTTTCAAAATATCTCCAACAAGAGCCGGATTAGCCTTTCCTTTGGAAAGCTTCATCACTTGACCTTTCAAGAAATTCAACGCCGCTTCTTTGCCGGCTTTAAAATCGGCGACGACGGCTGGATGAGCCGCGATTGCCTCATCGCAGAAGCCTTCGAGCGCACCAGTGTCGCTGACTTGTTGCATTCCTTTTTCTTGCACAATAGCTGCTGGCGCTTTCCCACTACTCATCATCTCGGCAAAAACTTCTTTTCCTTGGCGGCCGCTGATCGTTCCTTTTTCAATCAACGCCGCAAGCTCTGCTAATGCTGTCGGTGTTA
>VHCR01000041.1 GCA_016871655.1 Verrucomicrobiota bacterium | reverse complement strand
CTCGCACATCGTGCTGTAGTTCCTGCCACAAAATGCTCTATCAATTTCCTCTGCGTAACTTCTTTTAATCTACTCTTTCTCATGCTGTATTTGATACCACTTTATTGTGTTATCTGGTACAGCCCCAAATAAAATTTAATTTTTAAAAGTATGTTCCCGCGAAGGCGGAAAGTAAATTAGGCTTCTTGTTAAAAATCCGAAACCAATTGCCAATATTTTTTTGCATTGATTGTGAGAAAGATAAATAGTTTTCGGATGAAATTCCCCCTCGAGCAATCGCAGTTAGCAGAGCAGGTTGGGACAACGTTGGCAACTCATAACTCGTCGAACTAATGCCAACCGCAGCAGCATGATGAGCGTCGCTGGCGGCCGTACGAGCTAGACCGCGACGCGCAGCGTAGTTCGAAGCGTGAATATTAAAACGCTTCATCGAGACAGCAGCGTTGAAAGTTTCAATAGCGGCCAGGTCGAGGTCGTTTAAAACTTCTTCGCGAATTCCCGCGCGAAAGCGATCATAGGCGTGAGGCGCCACTGCGATGCCACCTCGCTCGTGAATAGCCGTAATAACTTCTATTGCGGGCTTTCGTTTCATATATGGCAATGTCGTTCCGAGGCAGAGGAGATGTCCTTCTTGCGTGGAGACCTCCACGCCTGGGATAATCAAAAATCCATCAACGGCCTCACCATCATCCCGAATGAGTCCCTTGCGCCGCAAGTATTCAACCCCTTCGCACGTGTCATGATCGGTGATCGCAATTCCGCTCAATCCCCGCTTCTTCGCAGCAGCAATCATCGCTTCCGGAGAATGAACCGCGTCACGTGAAAAAAAAGTGTGGAGGTGGAGATCGAAGGAATGCTGCATCGATTGATTCTTATATGAGACTTTTTTAAAGACAAGGTTTCGATGGCATAAAATCAGATGACATTCTGCTTTTTTTTTAAATTTCTGAGGTTATCTTGTTTTTATTTTATGAATGTCTCACCTTCTTTTGCTTTCAAAGAATGGGCTCTCGTCTGTGAGGCTCTGGGATCAGGTGCTCAAAGCCTGCTTTTACGCAAAGGAGGCATTGCTGAGGGGAGAAAAGGATTTGGATTTGAACATCGAGAATTTTTTCTTTTTCCAACATGGTTTCATGGTCAGTTGGAAAAAATGAAGCCAATGTATACGCCGACTGTCATTGCTGAAACACCGGAAACATTAACGCTCGAATATGCCGCGACGGTCGATTGGAGCGGCTTTGTGACTGATCGAGAAAAAATTGGACAGCTTGAAAGCTTGCACGTGTTGCACGATTCGGTGATTGATGAGCGCTTTGATTATAATGCTGAGAAAACCGATCGCGGGCTTTATCTCGCTTTGGTGCGTGTTTACCAGATAAATCCGATGATTCAATTGCCGATGGAAAAACGTTTCGGTGGCTGTCGCTCTTGGGTGCAGCTGCCCGAGATCGCTCTAGGGGCCCTTGTTCCGGTGCTAAGCGATGAGGAGCATGCAAGACGGAAAAATTTTTTAGAAAAAATCGTAACTTATCAATAGAAGTTATTATGGAATTATCATCCAACAGCATTCCTCCACTTACTTCGGAAGAGTTACGAGCAGCGCGAGTTAACAAATTTGCAAGCAAGTCGGCAGAGCCTCTTGTTATCTCGGGAGCCGATTCACAAGGACATAGCATTGTTCCAATCGCAGGTGGTGGGATTGTTTCTCAAGAACACGCTATCACAACGACTGGGCAGGTGATTAATGGGAGTTTTAATGTTCAGAAAGTTTCATCACCCGCAGAAGAAGTTCAGCAAAATTTGGAGCATGAGATAACAGCGGCTCGTCAATTTGAAGATACATTAAAAACATGGTTAAACATAGCTCCGACCATGGCCTTGATTCGCGCTTGTGATACTCTCTCGGAGGAAAGTGCAAAAATAATAACCCCCAACCCAGGTCTTAATTTTAGTCAAGTAAAAATGATTCTTAACAATGGACAACCGCCCATTAGGATTGCGATTCCTGATCCTCTCGATTCTAACAAATGGACTTCTATTGTTCCTCCGATTATACCAGCAGGGATAAAGGTTTTGGTTCCCAAACAGGGAGGAGAAACTGGATGGGAAGAGCTTGAGACTCCAGATCGAAATCCTGATGCAGAAGAAAATCAAAAAATTCGAAGGCTGCTTCAAGATGCATCGACTCTTTTGTATGGGAGCGAAGAAGGTCAACAGAAAATGCCTCTTGGTGAGGAAGCGGTGGCATTTTCGGATGTTGCTAATCTTGCCTTGGATGATGATAGTACTGAAGGAGAAGAATCATCGCAGGTTAGTAAAACGATTGCTCTTACGGAACGTGCAACTCAAAAAGAATCTGCAAGAGAACAATCAGATCGAGAACAAGTAGATCAAATGCTGGCTCAGGGAAAACGCCACCTAGAATCGCCATATATTGGTTTTTTAAATTTATTAAGTGACTCAGCAGGGGTTGTAGCTCGAAGCGCTGTTGCTATTGTGGGAGGAGGAGGTATTGCGATTGGAACAGGAATGGGTGAAAGGTCGACACAAGCAGCTGGGGCTGTAGAAAAATTTATTGAGGAGAAGGCTCCAGCAGTCTCTTTGATACCTCCTATTACGATGGTGCCAGTGATGACAGGGTTTTTCATAGGAGGTGTTGTTGGGACGATCACCTCGATTCCGGGATCAATCAAAAAAGCATTCGAATATTTTTCTGTCGGTAAAAGACTCGAAAAAGTAGGGTCAGCTTTTTTTCATTTTGGTTCTGAAGCAGTGCAGGTCTTATCATTAATGGAAGAAGCAAATCGAGCAGATGAAGAGGTTAAAACAACGCTTCAAAAAAGTTTTGAGGCTTTTCATCAGGTCCCTTCTTTGAGTTCAACAAAAAGTCCTGAGTTTCAGCAGTTGATCGAGAAAAAAAATCTTTTGATTCATCAAATTGATAAGCGGATAGAATATCGCAGCAGATCGATCAACAGCCTTAAAAAACAAATAGCTCAAAAAAGAAAACACGAAAAAGAGAATCTTATCACGAGTAATGGGCCTGTATATACTAGCTCGGGCAAACCTCGCTATGGGGCGCGATTCTAAAAATTTTTTCTAATTTTCATTTTTCCATAGCACCTCTGATCTTCTTCGTATATCGTCTATTCTTTAACGAAGCATGAAATATATTTTTGTAACAGGTGGTGTTGTTAGTTCTCTTGGAAAAGGTCTTGCCTCGGCCTCGCTTGGAACCCTCTTAGAACGACGCGGGCAGCGTGTTGCATTACAAAAACTTGATCCTTATCTCAACGTGGATCCAGGTACAATGAATCCCTTGCAGCACGGAGAAGTTTATGTCTTGGCTGATGGAGCGGAGACCGATCTTGACCTAGGGCATTATGAGCGTTTTACCAATTCGGTCCTCACGCGTGCTAACAATGTGACGAGTGGTCAAGTCTATGAGACTGTCCTTTCAAAAGAACGTCGGGGTGATTATTTGGGAAAAACCGTTCAAGTCATTCCTCACATTACCGATGAAATTAAAAATCGGATTCGCGCTTTTGAAGAAACAACGAATGCTGATATTTTGATTACGGAAATTGGAGGAACGACCGGAGACATTGAAGGGTTGCCATTCTTAGAAGCGATTCGGCAATTCATCCTGCAAGTTGGGCCTGAGAATGCGATCTTGATGCACGTGACGTTGGTTCCTTTCATCAAAGCTGCTGGCGAATTGAAAACAAAGCCAACGCAACAAAGTGTAGCGAAGCTCCGTGAGATTGGATTGCAGCCGCAAGTCCTTATCTGTCGTACAGAGCAGCCACTCGATGAGGAAGTGCGCGAAAAATTATCGCTTTATTGCAACGTTCCTATCGATGGGGTGATTGAAGCACGCGATGTCGAGCATTCTATTTATGAGTATCCGCTGATGCTGCAGCGTGAAGGGCTCGATGAAAAAATTTGTCGACTTTTTGGAATTCAAGCTCGGCCTGCTGAGATGTCCGAGTGGAAAAAATTAGTCGATAAAATTGTTTCTCCCGCTCACAAGGTGACCATTGCGATCATCAGCAAGTATGAGCTTCAAGATGCTTACAAAAGTATTTATGAATCCCTGACTCATGCTGGTGCTGCGAATGATTGTGGGGTGGAATTAGTCATCATTGATGCGGAAGAAATAGAACAAGAGGGACCTGAAAAATATCTCTCGGGAGTTGATGGAATTTTAGTTCCGGGTGGTTTTGGAGACCGTGGTGCTGAAGGAAAAATTGCGGCAACGCGTTATGCCCGTGAACATGGAATTCCATTCTTAGGACTCTGTCTTGGAATGCAAATTGCGACGATTGAATTTGCGCGAAATGTTTGTGATCTTGAAAAAAGCAGTAGCACAGAATTTGATCCAACAACGCCAGACCCCGTGATTTGCTTGCTAGAAGAACAAAAAGAGGTCGCTGAAAAAGGAGGCTCGATGAGGTTAGGAACATGGCCTGCGGTGCTGAAAAAGAATTCACTCGCGCATCAAGCCTACGGTCACACGGAAATTGCAGAGCGCCATCGCCATCGTTGGGAATTCAATAATACTTATCGTGAAAAGATGGAAACTGCGGGATTGAGTATTTCAGGGACATCGCTCGATGGCGCCTTGGTTGAAATCATCGAGCTTCCGAATCATCCTTGGTTTTTGGCTGTTCAATTTCATCCTGAATTTCAAAGCAAACCTAACGCTCCGCATCCACTATTTAAGGGCTTTATCGCTGCTTGCATGAAAAACAGTTAAAGAGAATGGCCACAAAAGCACAAAGAAATCAAAGAAGGAAAAATAGATTTATTTTAAAAGTTTTTTGATTTCTTTGTGACTATTATTTTTATTTATTAAGACTGCTCCTCGGATTTTAATCAACCTACAATAATGAATACGGACCTTTCTCAAACAAATTACTTCACATTGGTTCAGGCGTTCCTCGAGACCGCTCATTCTTCCATCACGAAAGAAGATTTTGAAAAGCAAGAAGGCGTTGTTGAGATGTCAACGGAAACGCTGGTCTTGCGAATCATTCCACACGCTCTTGTAGAAAACGAAGTTGAGCCAGGTGCTGCGGTTATTGAGGTTGATCTCATGTTGCTCGATCTCGACAATCGCGAGGTCAATCATGATCGATTTTTAATTTTGCATCAACTCAATGCCGTGAGTCGATTTACGACCGGGATCATCGCTTTTATCACGCAAGAAGGCATGCTATCAGTGAGCAAGATTGTTTCTCTTGCTTCCCTCAATGGAGAAACTTTTTCTCAAGAAGTTGCACAGGTGCTCCACGCGGCAGAGTCACTTTATGATGGATGGAATCACTTAGCTGATCTTGCGGAAGAAAATCGCGATGGCGAACAAGAGAGCGTTTCTACTAATGCAGATATCATTAAAAGAAATTAACCACAAAGAAGAAAGGCTGTAGACTGTAGGCTGTAGGCTATAGGAAATTTTCAGATCGAAACGTCTCTTAAAAAATGATTTTAATTTATCAGAAAAAGTTTTCTTTTACCGAGGGCCTTGTCTTGACCTACAGCCTACAGCCTACAGCCTACAGCCTTTTCTTTTAACATGAGCCTCGTTTCAACCCCTCAACATTTCAACGCTTCAACTTCTCCGAGTGAGCATCCTGATCATCATGGTGATGGAACGGCTCCTTACTACATTAATGAATGGTCCGAGGGGTATGCGATGATCAACGAGAAAGGAAATGTTGCGATTCTTCCAACGCGAGAAGAGTCGAAGGCAATTGACTTGATGGATCTCGTTGAGCAGGGGAAGGAACGAGGATTCGGAGCACCTCTGCTGATTCGTTTTCAAGATCTCTTGCGTGATCGTGTCCGTCGGCTCAATGAATCGTTTGCCACTTCAATTGAAGAAGCTGGTTATAAAAATTGTTATCGTGGCGTTTTTCCCATCAAGGTTAACCAGCTGCATGAAGTCGTCGCAGAAATTGTGGATGCCGGAAAAAAATTTCATTTTGGATTAGAAGCTGGAAGTAAGCCTGAAATGATGGCAGCTCTTTCTGTTCATGAAGATCCTGAGAGTTTGTTAGTTGGCAATGGGTACAAAGATCCAGAGTTGATTCAAGCCGCTTTGATGGGAGTGAAGTTGGGAAAAAAAGTGATCCTCGTTGTCGAAAAACTGGAAGAGCTTTATCAAATTTTAGCGGTGGCTCGGCGGATGAATGTCGTGCCTCTCATCGGCGCGCGCGTGCGCCTTCTTTCCAAGGGGGCAGGGAAGTGGGCTACGAGTGGTGGTGAAAATGCCAAGTTTGGACTCGATACGGCAGAGCTGGTTGCTATGAGTGATGCACTTCATGAAGCCGGAATTCCTCAGGCGTTGAAAATGTTGCACTATCACGTCGGCTCGCAAGTTCCCGACATCAGCACGATCACGTTAGCAACACGAGAAGCGACTCGCTTTTATGCGAAGCTCTATCAAATGGGGCATCATTTAGAATACATCGATGTCGGCGGAGGACTCGCTATCGACTATGATGGATCTCGTACTTCCTTTGATAGTTCGATGAACTACTCCGTTCATGAATATACACGCACATTGGTCTACAATATCATGGAGATTTGCGATGCCGAAAAAGTTCCGCATCCGATTATTGTCAGCGAAAGTGGGCGCTATATCACGGCGCCTCATTCCGTCTTGATTGTAGAGGCATTTGGAGCGATTGAAAAAGATCATGCCTCTCGTGAAATGGTGGCTGATCCCAATGATCATAAATTGGTGCATGACATGTTTGAGATCCGTTCTTCGTTGAGTAAAAAACGGCGCCAGGAAAATCTTCATGATGCCCAGCAAATTCGGGATCAGGCACAATCGATGTTTGAATTAGGGATGCTTGATTTACGCTCTAAAGCTAAGATCGATTCGCTCTACTGGCAGATTGCAGCAAAGGTAGTCCAGCTTTATAAAGACGTTAAATATGTTCCCGAAGAAGTAAAAGAGTTGGAAGTCTCTCTTGCCGATCAACTCTTGTGTAATTTTTCTGTATTTCAATCGATCATCGATCACTGGGCCTTGGGGCAACTTTTTCCGATCATGCCGATTCATCGGCATCACGAAAAAATGGAACGCCAAGGCACACTCGTTGATATCACGTGTGACTCTGATGGAAAGATTGCGAAGTTTATTGATTTTCAAGATGTGCGGCCTACGCTTCCAATGCATCGCTTAAATCCCAATGAACCTTATTACTTGGGATTTTTTCTCACAGGGGCCTATCAAGATATCATGGGAGATCTGCACAATCTTTTTGGACGTGTCAATGAAATGCATGTCTTCCTCGATGAGGATGAGGACGAGGGATACTACATCGAAGAAGAAATTCCGGGGACAACAGTCGGTAGCGTCTTGACTCACACGCAATGGGACACGAAAGAAATGGCTCGTCGCATTAAAGCCCAGTTGGATGCTGCGATCAAAAGCGATCGCTTGAAGCCCAATGAGGGAATGCGCTTGCTCAATGAGTATGAGCGGACGTTGAATTCGTATACTTATTTGAATTTCTCCTAGTGCACTGTAAATTCTACTATTTCGGCGAAGAGCTGTGTTGCGCCGGTGCTCTTCACGGGCAGCAGCGAATTTCCAACGCACTAGTGAATAATTTGGAGATTTCGATTTTATTTTTTGTCTTCTAAAAAATTTCTTTGTGTTCTTTGTGTTCTTTGTGGTTAATTCTTTTTTTAATTTATGACTTCATTACTTCATTCCCCATTAGAAGCAGCGCACCTTGAAGCAGGAGGGCGCATGGTCGACTTTGCTGGATGGTACCTGCCAGTCCAGTACAACGGCATTAAAGAAGAACATGAAGCTGTTCGAAAAGCCGTTGGAATTTTTGATGTCTCACACATGGGAGAAGTTTTTGTTTCGGGGCCTGGAGCGTTAGCTTGGTTGGAGACGATATTTACCAATCGTGTTAGCAAGCTTGCTGTTGGTCGCGGTCAATACACACTCATGTTGAATGAAGAGGGTGGAGTCATTGATGATCTCATTCTTTATAGGATTGGAGAAAATGACTTTTTCTTCGTCATCAATGCGAGTCGGCGTGAGGAGGATGTCACATGGTTAACAGAGCATTTGCCTGCCGATCGAAGCGTGACGCTTGCTGATCATAGTGAACAATACGCAGCCTTTGCTCTTCAGGGGCCGCAAGCAGAGCAAGTGTTGAAACGCGTTATGCCTGCCATTGAGGCTCCGAAACGGAATGGAATTGCTGCGATTCCTAATCGTCAAGCGGGCCTCATTGCGCGAACAGGCTATACCGGAGAAGATGGTTTTGAAATTTTTTTAAGCCACCAAGATGGATTAGAAATGTGGCGCCAGCTCGTTGCTGCCGGAGTCAAGCCGTGTGGCCTTGGGGCTCGGGATACGTTGCGTTTGGAAATGGGATATCCGCTCAATGGTTCTGATCTCTCCATGACGCGTACGCCGCTCGAAGCAGGTCTTGAAAAATTTGTTTCTCTCGATGATGAGCTAAAAGGAAATTTCATTGGACGTGATGCTTTAGAAAAACAGCGAGCTGCTGGATTGAAGTTTCGTCTCACGCCGTTAAAGTTGGTGGCAGGAGGGCCGCCGCTTCGCTCACACTATTCGATCTACGCGGGAGAAATTTTACTCGGTGAAACAACCAGCGGCGCCTTCTCTCCAAGTCTGGGGGAGGGAATTGCGATGGCTTATCTTCCTATCGAATGGAGCCAGCTTGAGAAAATGGTGGAGATCGAAGTCCGTGGAAAGCACTACAAGGCGGAAGTGACGACGTTGCCGTTTTATAAAAAGTAACTATACCAATGACGGATGAATTTTAGGAAAATTATACGCAGGAATTTTTGGGGCTAGCAAGGCGTCAGAGCGTGCTGCTACCGAGGTAACAGTAGCGATGACAACGCTTCTAGCGCTAAAAATAACAAGTAGAAATTCCTAAAATTCATTCGTCATTGGTATATTTTCGTTGATAGCTATTTTTTAGGTTGTCTTGAAGGACATAGGCAACGCCTTGAGTTTGCATGATGTAGTCGCTCTCTAATAAATGAACTTCATAATGCCATCCTGCGGGAAGAGTGAGTTGCTTGCCAAGGTTGATTAAATCAGCCTCTGTGAGGTTTGGGTCTACTTGATGAGAGTAAGTTTGCATCACGTAATGAACTCCTTGAGGTGAGATGAGCTCATGAAGAGTATTTCCTTTTTTGAAGAGGTAGCGCGTTGTACGCATGACTTTATTTTCAGTGTAAGGTTGAGCACCTCCTCGCAATACCGAAGCAAGAGGGATCGAGACGTCTGCTAGGTATCGCGCATGAAGACCATCAAAAGAAACGACGTTGCCTGGATTTTGAATTGTAGTTTGATCCATCAGGAAATAACGCGGGCCATTGAGAACAACAGAACGAGCATGAAATTCTTTTTTCAATTTTTGAGGATCAAGTTTTTTCCAAAGATTTTCGGGGCAATTATTCAAACCAAGTGTGTTGTAAACATGGCCTGTAAAATTCAAAGGGCCGCCAGTAACCAAGATAATTTCTCCATAACGAGCATTACGCATATTATCGCGTTTTTTGACCTGCTGAGCATGAGTTGAGGAGATGAAGGAGAGGGCGAGGATGATAGCGAGAAGTGGGTGTAAGTCTGGTTTCATAGAAAGACTCTGTTATAAAATGAAATATTTTTAAATCTTTTTTGACTTTTAAAATTCATGTGCGAGATTTTCAACTATGAAAATATATTTACTTAGTCGTTCCCTATTAACACTCGTTCTTAGCTCTACTGCGCTTATTGCTGCAACTCCTGTCATTCAACCTGTTGGTCCTGTGCTAGGTCGGCCTATAGATATTTCGAGTCCTGTTCAAGGCACAGCTGCAATATTAATGCCTGGTATCTTCACAGAACGT
>VHCR01000040.1 GCA_016871655.1 Verrucomicrobiota bacterium | reverse complement strand
GGCGGTATCAATTTTATTTTTGAGAATATCGAGCGCGCGTCGCAGCTGAGCATCATAATTTTTTAAAGTTCCTCCGCGATAAAAATTCTGCGGTCCTGCAAGAGGTCCACCAGCAGGATCAATGCGTTGCAACGCGAGCAAAAACTCACCGAGGTTCTTTGCAACATCACATAAATTTTTTATCGGAGCTGTCATTGCAGACTCCCCCTCAAGCCATCGATAGATCGACCAACGCCACGGATAGTCTTTTGTTGGCTCTCCCATCGCCACGGGCTCTGGAATTCTTAGCGGCAGCAACGGCGCGAGTCGAGGTAACCAGTGATGCTCTTTTTCAACTTGCTGCGAATATTTTTCAGCATTCGGCAAGCGCACGAGCATCTCCTCCCCTAACCGAAAAGTTCTATTGTCCCATCCTTGATTCGCAACAGATTGAATCGACAAATTTTCCCACTGCGGAAATTGAGCTGCGACCAAGTGACGCACCAATGCTTCATCGATGTTACCCCTATCTTTCATCTCCCACCTTCTATCTTCTGGTTAAGAAAATCGTCACTCCTGCGATGCAGAGCGCACCAAGGCCAGCATAAAACCAGACGAGGAAGGTGTCGCTCACGATGGAACCACTAGCCATTGGCTGGCGATAATAAGAACGACTCGCTGTTTTTCCTTTGCGCAAGAAACCATCGTAGTGGCGTTGCAGCAAGAAAGTCTCGACTTGGCGCATCGTATCAAGCGTGACACCAACGATAATGAGGAGCCCCGTACCTCCGAAAAATTGAGCAGTCATGTAAGGAACTTGCAAACCACGGCTCATGAGCTGTGGCAAGATCGCGATGACCACCAAAAAGACTGCGCCAGCACAAGTGAGGCGACTCATCGTGAAATCCAAAAATTCTGCCGTCGGTTTTCCAGGGCGAATACCAGGAATGAATCCACCATTTTTTTTCAGATCGTCTGCGATCTGCATCGGTTGAAATTGTGTCGCCACCCAAAAATAGCTGAATGAGAAAATCAAAAGTGCGTAGAGCACGTAGTGGGGCCAACCGAGCGTCAAGGCTGAGGCAAGCTCCTGAGCCCAAGCTTTTCCAGGGAATGCCATGTTGAGAATGGTCGAAGGAAAAAGCAAAATCGCTTGCGCAAAAATAATCGGCATCACGCCAGCGTAGTTGACTTTGAGTGGCATGTATTGCGTTTGTCCACCGTAGACCTTCCGACCGACGACGCGCTTCGCATACTGAATGCTGATCTTGCGTTGCGCTTGTGTCACCGCGATAACCGAAGCAATCACAATCAAAAGAAACGCGCAAAGAATAACAAGGACGATGGGATTCATCGCTGCAGCTTCCCCGCCTGATGGAACAAATGTTCTCCAAGCCTGAACAAGTCCTGCTGGCAACTGTGCCAAAATACCAACGGTAATGATCATGGAAATTCCATTACCAATGCCGCGTTCGGTGATTTGATCACCAAGCCACATTAAAAACATGGTTCCCGCTGTCATCGTAATGACGGTGATGATGCGAAAACCCCAGCCGGGATCAGCCACTAACGGCACTCCGAGACGTGCGATCGTCTCTGCAATTCCAGGAAGGAACGGATTTGATTGAGGGCTTTCAAAAGAAAGAGCCAAAAGCCAACCTTGAAACATGCAAAGCAAAATCGTGGTGTAGCGGGTATATTGAGAAATTTTTTGACGTCCTCCATCTTCGCGCGCCAACTTTCCAAGTTGAGGAATGACGGCACCCAAAAGTTGCAGCATGATCGAGGCACTAATGTAGGGCATGATGCCGAGCGAAAAAATCGCGCAGTTGCTGAGCGCGCCACCACTAAAAAGATTGAACATCGAGGCCACACCGCCACCGACCTTAGCATCAGCAACGTTCATGAACCATTGACGTAGGACCTGCGCATTGATGCCGGGCGTCGTGACAACAGCTCCCAAGCGCATGATTACGACCATGCCGAGGGTGAAGAGGGCTCGAGCACGAAGCTCAGGAATTTTAAGAGTGTTGGCAAATGCGGAAATCATAAAAGTGTTTTAATAACAGCCGCAAAAGAACGCAAAGAACAAAAAAAATGATTGCCTGAAATGCAAAAACTATATGAAGAAAATTTTATTTTTATCGATCTCTATTAGGTTTAGTAGATTTTTTTCTCTTCTTTTGCGTTGTTTGCTTTCTCTTGCGGCTATTATTCTATTTTTTTGTCATTAATTTTTTACGGCGCGAGAGGCGTTCACGAGAAGGACGCTCGGAACCTTTTGGCGTGCGAGCGGTCATCTCAACTTTAGCAGGACGAAGAATCAACTTGCCTCCTGCTTTTTCAAATTTTTCACGAGCTGCAGCGCTGGCTTTATCAACTTCAATCGTCAAGGCTTTACTGATTTCTCCACGAGCAAGAAGTTTGATTCCATCATTGCGGCCGTTGACGAGACCCAAAGAACGAAGCGCTGCTTCATCAACTTTAGCACCCGATTCAAAACGAGCGTCAATGGTATCAAGATTGATAACAGCAAAGATCGGCTTGAAAGTTGTGTTGCTAAAACCTCTTTTAGGAAGGCGGCGATTGAGTGGCATCTGACCACCTTCAAATCCCAAGCGAACACTACCTCCGGAACGAGCTTTTTGACCTTTGTGACCACGGCCGGAAGTTTTACCATGACCGGAGCTTTCACCGCAACCGAGACGCTTGCGACGATGTTTGGCACCAGGACGAGGAGAGAGTTGATGTAAACGCATAAATTTATTTAAAGGTTAGCAATTGAAAAGAATTTAACCGCAAAGAACGCAAAAAAAGAAGTTCTTTAGAAAAGCATAACTCCTATTACTTGTTTGCGAATAGCTTCAACAAGCGAGGAGGGGTTATTTATTTTAATGAACAATATATTTTGTTTCTATTTTTTCTGCTCTTTGCGTTTTTTGCGGTTAATTATTTTTAAGATTTAGATTCTTTGCGGCTGATTGTTTTGCCGCGCATTTTGAAAATTTCTTCCGCAGTACGAAGTTGCTTGAGAGCGTTGATTGTAGCGTGCACGACGTTAGCATGATTGTTTGATCCAAGTGATTTTGCTAAAACATCACGTACCCCAGCAGCCTCAATCACGGCACGAACGCCACCACCAGCGATGACGCCTGTACCCGGAGAAGCAGGGCGCAATAAGACACGCCCACCACCATGTTCACCAGTAACTTCGTGAGGAATAGTTGTTTCGCCAATGGAAACAGAAATCATCGATTTGCTAGCAGAATCGGAAGCTTTGCGAATCGCTTCGCTCACTTCATTGGCTTTTCCAAATCCAACGCCAACTTTTCCTTTCATGTTACCGCTAACAATGAGAGCACTAAAACTAAAACGGCGCCCACCTTTTACCACCTTGGCACAACGATTGATGAAGACAACTTTCTCGACGGTTTCTTTAGGGGTAGATGCAACTTCGGCTGTTGCTTCGTTCCGACGTGAACGTTTATTGGGTTTCTCAGATTTCTCAGACATAATAATTAAAATTCGAATCCACCGGCACGAGCAGCATCTGCAAGAGCTTTGACTTTGCCGTGATAGTTAAATCCACCTCGATCAAAAACAACTTTTTTGATATTTTTCTTAAGACCGCGCTCAGCAATGAGCTGGCCAATTTTGGTAGAAGTAGCAACGTTAGGACGCATGTCCGCTGCCTTACGAAACTCTTTTTCTGTTGTGTGAACGCTTGCCAGCGTGACGCCAGTCTGATCATCGATAACCTGAGCGGTAATGTGACGACCGGAAAAATAAATCGAAAGCCGAGGACGTTCGCTTGTTCCTGAAACTTTCTTACGCAGGCGGCGATGCCGTAAAGTACGTGATGAAGTGTGTGCCATAATAAAAAATAGTTAATCGAATATTATTGAACAGTTTTTCCTTCCTTACGACGGACTTGCTCGCCAGCATAGCGAATCCCCTTACCTTTGTAAGGCTCTGGCGGGTAATAAGCGCGGATGTCAGCTGCAACTTGTCCAACAAGGTGTTTGTCAATTCCTTCAATGCTGATTTTGGTATTGTCCGTAACGGCAATCTTGATATCTTCAGGAATATCAAAAAGAACAGGATGAGAGTAACCGATAGAAAGATCCAGCTGTTTTCCTTTAATAGCTGCACGAAAGCCAACACCTTGAATCTCTAAATCACGACGAAATCCCTCATGCACACCAGTGACCATGTTGCTGACTAGGGCACGCGTTAGGCCATGAAGCGCACGGGTCTCCCGCTCTTCATTTTCGCGCTCAACGCGCAGGGTTGTTCCTTCAAGATGAATTTTGATGGCTTTCGGAAGTTGCCAAGAAAGTTTTCCCTTGGGGCCTTCCACTAAAATAGTTCCATCATCAGCCAAAGTGACTTTGACTTTATCTGGAAGAGTGACTGGAGTTTTTCCGATACGTGACATGATTAAAGTAGGTAAACAGGTTACAGGTTACAAGTGGTTACCAAATATAAGCGAGAAGTTCTCCGCCGACTTTTTGGCGACGTGCTTCGTGGCCAGTCATAACTCCCCGAGAAGTAGAGAGAATGGCAATGCCCATACCGCCGAGAACACGAGGAATTTCCTCACTCCCAACATAACGACGAAGACCCGGACGGCTAATACGGCGAAGGCCGGCAATTGCAGATGCTTTACCAACATAGCGCGCTACAATTTTTAGACGTGGATGCGTCGCAGTGTTATCCAATTCGTAGTCGGTAATGTAGCCTTCTTTTTTCAAAATGGCAGCAATGTCACTCTTCATTTTTGAATAAGGAACAAAAAATTCTTTTTTATGAACTTGAATAGCATTGCGAATGCAGGTGAGCAAATCAGCAATTGGATCGGTAAGGGCGGCCATGATAAGTTTGTAGTTGGTATAAAATTTAAGTTTGGCAGCTGCAGGTTATTTTTTCTTTCCTGCGAAAGGCATGCCGAGTTCGGTTAAGAGGTCTCTAGCCTCTTGGTCATCATTAGTTGAAGTGACAATCGTAATATCAAAGCCGATGTTGCGTTTGATCTTGTCGAGCTCCACTTCAGGAAAAATTGATTGCTCAGAAACACCCAAGGTGTAGTTGCCGTTTCCATCAAAAGCTTTTGGAGAAACACCACGAAAATCTCTAATACGAGGAAGGGCCATCTTGAGCAAGCGCTCTAAAAATTCATACATGATGCGACCACGTAGTGTGACTTTTGCTCCAATTGACTGGCCAGCACGAAGTTTAAAATTGGAAATACTTTTCTTTGCAATGGTCTCAACAGGAGCTTGTCCCGTAATGAGCTCGAGCTCTTCCTTTGCAATTTCAAGTGCTTGCTTGACATCTTGCGCTGAAGCAATTGATGTGTTGATAACAACCTTCACCAATTTTGGAACTTGATGTTTGTTTTTGTAGCCACGCTTCTCTTGAAGCGCAGGGACAACTCGATTTTGATATTCTGTAAAAAGTTCTGCTGCTGAGTGCATTGAAAGGCTATAGGTTGTAGGCTGTAGGTTGCAGGAAAAATATTCTCTACGTTATACTAAGTAAAATTTTCTTGCGCTTTTTTGTAGTTAATGAGTTTTATTCTTCTGTGTTTTTCTTAGCCCGTGTCTTTTTATTAGGCTTGTCGGCTGTTTCAGCTTTTGCTTTCTTAGCGTTCTTATTGGAAGAACTGTTAGCTGTTGCAGCTTCGATTAATTTAACATTTGAAATATGAATTGGCCCTTCTTTTTCAATAATTTCTCCTTGAGGACGGTCTTGCGAACGACCTAGATGCTTCTTGATCATGCGTACGCCTTCAATAAAAACTTGTTCTTTTTCCCGGAGAACACGAAGGATCTTACCCTGAGCACCACGATGGTTCCCAGATATCACCTTAACGATATCGCCTGTGTTTACGTGAGTCTTTGACATAATAGATTAAAAAAGGAACGAAATTCTACAAAACTTCTGGAGCAAGGGAAACAATTTTCATGAAATTTTTCTCACGCAATTCACGGGAGACAGGACCAAAGATACGGGTGCCACGAGGGTTTTTGTCTTTATCGATAATGACAATCGCATTTGCATCAAAGCGAAGGTAAGAACCATCAGGACGACGAACAGGCTGGCACGTACGGACAACAACAGCACGGACAACTTCTCCTTTTTTGACGGTACCACCAGTTGTTGCCTCTTTGACGTTTGCTGTGATGATATCACCAACGTGAGCACAAAGAGTTTTTTTTCCGATAACACCAATCATGGTAGCCATGCGGGCACCAGTATTATCGGCAACTTTAAGTCGTGAACGAATGTAAATCATGATCGTAGAAAATTATTGTTCTCCAGCTTGTTTAAGGATCTCGATAAGGCGCCAGCGTTTTAGCTTGCTCAATGGCCTTGTCTCCATAATGGAAATAATGTCGCCAACCTTTGCTTCATTTTTTTCATCATGAGCATGAAATTTTTTGACTTGCTTGATGATTTTTCCAAAGCGAGGATGCGGTACGCGAGTCACCGTCTTGACAACAACGGTCTTGTCCATTTTCGTAGAAATGACTTCACCGGAGCGAGTCTTGCGCTGGCTGCGCCCTTGAGTAGTATTAGCAGAAGCTTTCATCGGTAAATTTATTTCTTAGTTATCTTTTGAGTCAGGATTGTTTGGAGACGAGCAATCTCACGACGTGCTACACGCATGAGGTGTGGCTTCTCCAATTGTCCAGCTTGTTGCTGGAGACGAAAGTGGAAGATCTCTTGACGCAATTCTTTTGTTTTTGCGGCAAGTTCTTTTGGAGTTAATTCTTTGATTTCAGCGATAGTCATAGAAATTATGCTGCAGAGGAGGATGAGGTTGCATGGTGACGGGTCACAAACTTCGTGCGAATCGGAAGTTTGTTTGCAGCGAGCCTCAAAGACTCTCTAGCCACGGATTCAGGAATACCATCCAATTCAAAAAGAATGTTGCCAGGGCGCACGGTCGCAACCCAATATTCCGGTTGACCTTTACCTTTACCCATTCGGGTTTCTGGCGGACGAGCAGTCACTGATTTGTCAGGGAAAATACGAATCCAAAGTTTGCCTTTCCTTTTCATGTTACGCGTCAAGGCAACACGAGCGGCTTCGATTTGAGTATTGGTGATCCAAGCACGATCGAGGGTCTGCAATCCGAATTCACCGAAATCGATTTTCAAATTGCGAGAAGCAATGCCCTTGCGGCTCCCCCGCTGGGTCTTACGGTACTTAACTCTTTTTGGTAATAAAGGCATAACTTAGTGAAAATTAAAATTTGATTTAAGCGGCAACCGTTGCTGCTTGGCGCACATCGGAAGGCTCTGATTTCTTGCAGATCCAGCATTTGATTCCGATTTTACCAGCCATTGTATCAGCTTCAGCAAATCCGTAATCGATATTCTTGCGAAGAGTGTGAAGCGGAATTGTTCCAGCTCGTACAATTTCTGTACGAGCAATTTCACTTCCTCCCAAGCGGCCAGAAGCCCGAATCTTGATACCTTCTGCACCAAGATCCATAGCAAGCTGCATCGCCTTCTTCATAGCACGACGGAATCCAATACGACGCTCTAATTGATTAGCGACACTTTCTGCTACTAGTGTAGCGTCGAGCTCGGGTTGCTTAACTTCAACGATGTCGACTTTAGCCTGTTTTCCACCGGCAAGTAAAGAAATTTCTTGAGTCATATTCTCAATTTCAGAACCTTTACGTCCAATAACAATACCTGGACGAGCCGTAACAATCGTAACGCGAACACTGTTCCAAGCGCGCTCAATGATGATGCGAGAAACGGCAGCGGATTTTAATTTCTTCTTCAGCGTGGTGCGAATCTTCGTATCAGCATGAAGAAACTCTGAAAATTCTTTTTCGGAGGCATACCAGCGCGAGCTCCAATCACGAGTGAGTGGAAGTCGAAATCCGATGGGGTTTACTTTTTGTCCCATAATTTAGAAAGGTGATGAGTTAAAATGGTGAGAAGTTGAAATATTATTCGGCCACTGCCTCAGAAGTCGCTTCTGGAGCTACCTCAGGGGTTTTTACTTTTTTGGAAGAAGTTCTTTTTGCTGTTTTTGGAGCAGCATTTTTCTTTCCTTGAGTTTTTGCACGATCAGAGCGACGAGTGATAGGAACCTCATCGGTCAAAACAATACGGATGTGACTTGTCCGTTTACGAATCGGATGAGCAGAACCTCTAGCCGTTGGTCTAATCCGATTGAGTGTTGGAGCTTCTCCAACAACTGCTTCTTTAATGACGAGAACTTCAGGGCGAAGATTATTGTTTTGCTCAGCATTGGCAATCGCGCTCTTAAGCGTCTTAGCAATGAGAGGAGCTGCTTTTTTGGGAATGAATTTCAATTGAGCAAGCGCTTCCACAGCGGGAAGACCTTGAATTTCTCGCGTGACTTCACGAGCTTTAAAAGCAGAAATTTTAGCGTAACGATAAAGGGAGCGGACTTGCATAAAAAATTATTTAGTGACTTTTGCCGTATGTGATCCGTGTTTCTTGAAGACGCGGGTTGGGGCAAATTCCCCTAACTTGTGACCAACCATGTTTTCAGTTACGAAAACGGGGATGAAGGAACGACCGTTATGAACGTTGAAGGTATGACCAACAAAGTCAGGCGTGATCGTAGAGCGACGCGACCAAGTTTTGATCGGTTTCTTGATGTTCGTCTCATTGAGCTTGTCGATTTTCTCGAGAAGCTTCCATTCAACGAAAGGACCTTTTTTTAGTGAGCGTGCCATAGTAAATTATTTTTTCTTACGACGTTGAATAATGAATCTATCAGAAGCTTTGCGCTTTTGACGGGTTTTAAATCCTTTGGAAAGTTGACCCCAAGGTGACATCGGATGATGACGTCCGCCACCACCTTTACTCTTACCTTGTCCACCACCCATCGGGTGATCAACTGGGTTCATCGCCATACCACGAGTTTGTGGGCGAATACCGAGCCAGCGACTGCGACCAGCTTTACCACTGGAAACATTCATGTGCTCCACGTTGCCGACTTGGCCAATCGTGGCGTAGCACTCTTCGTTGATCTTGCGCAATTCTCCGGAAGCCATCTTCACGAGAGCATAACCAGCTTCACGGTTACTAAGAATCGCTTGAGATCCAGCACTGCGAACGATTTGCCCACCACGACCTGGAGTGAGTTCAATATTGTGGAGCGCCAATCCAAGAGGAATGCTCTTGAGAGGAAGGGCGTTTCCTAACGATGGTTCAACTTGTTCGCCAGCTGCAACTTTTGTTCCAACGGTAATTCCAGCTGGAGCTAAGATGTAGGCTTTTTCTCCATCAGTGTATTGGAGAAGGCAGAGACGTGCACTGCGATTTGGATCGTATTCAATGGCGATCACTTCTGCAGTGATGTCACGACGAGAGCGCTTGAAATCAATAATCCGATAGCGTTTTTTGTGACCACCGCCACGATGGCGTGCAGTCTTGCGGCCAACGTTATTGCGGCCACCAGTCCGGTGCTTGATTTCGGTCAACGATTTTTCAGGCTTGCTCTTCGTAATTTCTTCAAACGAAGGAAGCGCTTTGAAACGCTGCGAAGGAGTGAGAGGTCTAAAAGTTTTAAGGGCCATACGAAAATTTTTGTTTAGGCAATGTCAATTTTATCGCCAGGAGCTAAGCTCACGATGGCTTTTTTCCAGTGAGCGCGGCGACCAAAGTCCGCACGACGCTCTCTTTTCTTCTTACCAGCGTATTGCATCGTTCTTACCGATACGACACGCTTTTTAAAAAGTTGTTCAATCGCCTTTTTGATTTCGATCTTGTTAGAATCAGGATGAACGCGGAAAACGTACTGATTCAACTTTTCAGCAACCAAGCTAGCTTTTTCACTAATGTGAACTTTACGAACGATGTGAGTGGCTTCCTTCATGGGATGAAAAATTACGCGAGACGTTGTGAAAGAGATTCTAGAGCCTCTTGAGTGATGATGATTTTATCAAAAGCGAGAAGGTTCTCGGTATTCACTTCAGCGGCACTCATGAGCAACGCCTGTTGCACATTGCGAGCGCTGAGGAAAGTATTTTTGGAAAAGGTTGGAGCAATTACCAGCACGCTCTTTGCACCGCCAGTCATTTTATCAACGAGATCTAGAAATTGTTTGGTCTTAGGCTCTGCAACTTCAAAAGAAGGAACAGAGAAGACGTCGCTAGCAAGGACGCGAGCGCTGAGCGCCTTGCGGAAAGCCAGTTTCTTAACAGCTTTTGGGGTGTTTTTTGCGTAAGAACGAGGATGAGGTCCATGAGCAACACCTCC
>VHCR01000039.1 GCA_016871655.1 Verrucomicrobiota bacterium | reverse complement strand
GTTCATTTACGAAGGTCCTGCCATCTTGCGAGCATTGCTCGCTTCGCAATCAGCTGCTTCGCAAGAGTTGAAGTTAAAAGTTTAAGTTTAAGTTTTGTGCGCTTCGCGAATAAAAAGGCTCTTTTACCTTTTCGCCGAAGGCGAGTCTTAACTTCAACTTCAACTTTTAACTTCAACTTTTTGTAACGAAACTATGACCTTTTCTTGCAATACTGCATTATCCCTTCGTAGGCCACCGGCAACATCGAAACGAGAATGATCGCTATGACAACGGCTTCAAAATGTTGTTGCACCCATGGAACGCGACCGAAGAAAAGGCCCGAGGTCATCATTAAAAAGACCCAGCAAAAACTTCCTAGCACGGTGTAGAGAAAGTAGGAACGTCCATTCATGCGTGCCATTCCAGCAACAAAGGGGATCATTGTGCGGAAAATAGGAAGGAAACGTGCGAGGATGACTGCCTTGGCTCCATGTTTACCAAAAAATTGATGCGCGCGATCGAGGTATGACTTCTTGAGGATGAGAGCCTCTTCTTTGAAAATATGTCCGCCAATGCTGATCCCAAAAGCAAAATTAACAAGATTGCCAATGATTGCTGCGATGCAGAGCAGTACGAGCGCAGTGCTATAATCGAGACCTCCTCCCGGATGAGCCGCTGCAAAAGCTCCAATGGCGAAGAGAAGCGCATCTCCCGGAAGAAAGGGCGTCACGACCAATCCTGTCTCACAAAAAATAATGGCAAAGAGGATTGCGTAAACCCAAACTCCATAGAGGCTCACAATGTGAGCGAGGCTTTTGTCGAGGTGGATAAAGTTTTCTTGAAACCAGTGGATGAAAGTCATTGACTCAGGTTACAGGTTACAGGTTACAGGTTACAGCAAAAATTTATTCACTCGTTGATAGAGTGGATCTTTTATTTTTCTTGATTCTTGCCGGAGGCCTTACTTTTACCTGCAACCTGTAACCTGTAACCTGAACAGCTTTCCTTCAAAAACTCTTCCAGTCGTTCCATCGCAATTTTCAACTTCTCCATGCTAGTCGCGTAGCTGCAGCGAACGAAACCTTCGCCGCTCGCTCCAAAAGCACTTCCTGGGACGACCGCAATTTTTTTCTCTTGGAGTAATTCGAATGCAAACTCTTTGCTACTCATTCCATATTTGGTGATGTTTGGGAAAATGTAGAACGCTCCTTGTGGCATCAAGCAAGGGAGGCCCATGTCACGACAGGCAGCTACGACAAAATTGCGACGGTGTTCATATTCGTCGCGCATTTGTTTCACGCTAAATTCGCCACGCTCTAACGCTTCCACTGCTGCCTCTTGCCCCATGATCGGAGCGCAAAGAATGGCATATTGATGAATTTTCATCATCGCATCAATGATATCAGCTGGCCCGCATGCAAAGCCGATTCGCCATCCGGTCATCGCGAAGGCCTTGGAAACACCGTGCAGCAAGATCGTTCGATCCTTCATCCCCGGCATCGCGGCAATCGAATGATGTGTCACCCCATCGTACGTCAACTCGCTGTAGATCTCATCGGATAAAACAATGAGGTCATGCTTTTCACAAAAACGAGCAAGCTCTTCCAATTTTTCTGCGGTGATGGAGGCTCCTGTAGGATTACTCGGAAAATTCAACATCAAGATTTTTGTTTTCTTTGTCACCGCTTTTTCTAAATCAGCGATGTTAAGCTCAAAATTTTCTTCAAACCGGGTTGGCACGGGCACAGGATGCCCCCCGGCAAGCGTGATAGTAGGCCCATACGAAACATAACACGGCTCGTGATAGAGGACTTCATCTCCCGGATTGATCAAGGCTCGCAGGGCTAAGTCGATTGCTTCCGAAACGCCGACGCTCACAAGGATTTCATTTTTAGGATGATAGTCAACGCAGAGATGCTTCCCCAAATAAGTCGCAATTGCATGGCGGAGACGCAACGTTCCGAGATTAGCCGTGTAGGAAGTTTTCCCGCGCTCTAGCGCATAGATCGCTGCCTCGCGGATATGCAATGGCGTGACAAAATCAGGCTCGCCGATACCAAGCGATATGACATCCTTCATCGTTTGAACGATATCAAAAAAATCACGAATGCCTGATTTAGGAATTTGTTGGACGACTGATGAGAGGCGGGTGTTCATGGAAAAAGAAAAGAATTCACAGGGATGAAAGTGATGAAGAAATAATAATTTTCTAAGCCTTATTTTTTTTAATAAACTCAACAAGTTTTGACGCCATTTTTTAAAATGGAATTTTATTTTACAAAAGATCTCTTACCCCTTCCATCCCTGTAAATTTTCTATGGCGCCACAGCAAGTCGCTCGCATTTCTCCTCCATGCCATGGAGAATTCCATTTTCTTTGTAAGTCTTGAGGCGAAAGCGCGTCGTGCAGGACTGCACGCCTTCCATCGCGCTTAACCTGTTAGTGATAAAATTCGCAACATCACGCAAGGACTGTCCACGAACGGTCACCAGCACATCATAACCGCCGCTCATTAAATAAACATCCTCTACCTGCTCAAATCGAGCAATACGCTGCGCAGTTTGATCAAATCCTCCTTCGCGCTCTGGTGTCACTTTTACCTCAATCACTGCCGTAACCAGATCAGGATCGACGCGTTCTCGATCAACGACAGCGTGATAGCCGAGGATTGTTCCATCAGATTCCCACTGGCGAATTTTGGAAACAACTTCTTTTTCTGAAAGATTGAGTCGTTGCGCTAATTCTGCGGGCGAAGTTCGATCATCTTTTTGTAATAGCTGAAGCAAGGCATCCATAAAGAGTGAAGAGTAATGGGTAAAGAGTGAAGAGTACAGGCTAAAGGCTGGGTACTGAAGGCTGCGGTTAAATTAAGATTTACCATCCACTCTTTACCCTTCACTATATTCCAGCATGATTTTTCGTTCTGGCTCTACTGTTATTGCCTCATTGATCGGCCTTGCACTTTTTTGTTTCCTCTTTTTTTTCTTAGTAGGAAATCAAACTCTTGGATGCGAAACGATCTGGCGCTATCGCGCTGTTTTTTGGCAGGGATGGCTTGAGACGATCATAATTGCGCTAGCTGCACTGGTCCTCAGTAGTGCTTTGGGAGCCTTGATTGTTGCAGCTCGTCGTTCTTCTTTTGTTGTGCTGCGTTCGACTGCGCATGGCCTCGTTGAAATCATTCGTGGAACGCCGCTGCTCACTCAAATTCTTTTCTTTTTTTATGTCGTCGCTCATGGCATCGGTCTTGAAAATCGCTTTATCGTCGGCGTTTTTATCCTCTCTCTTTTTAGCAGCGCCTACACAGCTGAAATGATTCGCGGCGGCATCGAAGCCATTCCATTATCACAATGGGAATCAGCAAAAATCTTGGGTCTCACACGGCTTCAAATCTATCGTTACGTAATCTTGCCTCAAGTACTGCGCCACTTAGCGCCTGCATTGACTGGGCAATTCGCTTCTCTTATCAAAGATTCCTCGCTCCTTTCGATCATCGGAATCAAAGAATTTACCATGGCCGCACAACAGGTAAACGCTGCAACTTACTGCACGTTGGAAAGTTATTTTCCGTTAGCATGCGGCTACCTTCTCCTCACGCTCCCTCTCTCGCTGGGCAGTCGCTTATTAGAAAAAAGATTATCTTCATGAAAATTTCTGTTTCTCATCTCAAAAAAAATTTCACTGCTGACCATCGTAGTGTGGAGCTTTTCAAAGACCTCTCATTTTCGGTAGAGTTCAATCATGTACTCGCTCTGATCGGTCGCAGCGGCAGTGGCAAAACAAGCTTACTCCGCTTGCTAGCAGGCCTGGAACGGCCTGATGAAGGAGAAATCATCATTGATGGAGAGCCTCTCCAATTTCATTCCACAAGATGGTTGCAGCATTATCAAAAAAATCTTGGCTTTGTTTTTCAACATCAAAATCTTTTTCCACATTACACCGCGCTGGAAAATGTCGTCATGCCATTGACCTTGGTGCATCGCGAAATGCCAGTAACAGCGGAAAAAAAAGCAGTTGAGATGATGGAGCGACTGAAAATTTTTCAACATGCTGAGAAAAAACCTCATCAACTTTCTGGCGGAGAAGCACAGCGCGTTGCCATTGCTCGAGCCTTGGTGACAGAGCCTCGATTTTTGCTTTTGGATGAGCCAACCGCTTCGCTCGACGTGGAAATGAAAGCAGAAATTTTAGATTTGATTGCAGAATTAAAAACGATGAAGACGCCAATCTTACTCGTAACCCATGAAATCGGCTTTGCGCGCAAGTGCGCCGATCAAATTCTTTTTTTAGAACAAGGATCGATTCTAGAACAAGGCGCTGCCTCTTCTTTTTTTGATCATCCTCAACATCCCCGCATCAAAAAATTTCTTTCGAATGTTTTTGCTTATTGATTTGGCTTTATGAAAAACCTTTGTCCCTCAGCCTTCAGCTTTCAGTCTTTTTTCTTTACTCTCTTTGCATTCTTTTGCGGCTGTTCTCTCCTCTTCCTTACGGCTTGCCAACGGGCTCCGCAGACACAACCAATTCGCATCGGCATGGATTTGTCTTACCCTCCATTTGAAATGATCAACGAACACGGGGATCCTGATGGTGTCAGCGTGGCCATGGCAGAGGCTTTGAGCAAAGATTTGCACCGCCCCTTGCAAATTGAAAACATTCCTTTCGTTGGCCTTCTTCCCTCGCTACAAACAGGAAAAATCGATCTCATTATTTCTTCCATGACCGACACACCCGAACGGCGAAAGAGCATTGCATTTTCGGATCCTTACTTGACAATTGCGTTGGGAGCGCTTGTCCGACAAGATACGCCGATTCAAACAATCAACGATCTCAACCAGCCCGCCTTCAAGGTGGCCGTGCGCCAAGGCACAACTGGACAACTTTGGGCCCAAAAAAATTTACCTCAAGCAACGCTCCTTGTTTTTGATCAAGAGGCTACTGCGGTTTTGGAGGTCCTCCAAAAAAAAGCCGATGCTTTTCTGTACGATGAAATGAGTATCTGGAAACATCATCATGAACATCCTCTTGAAACGCGAGCGCTGCTTTCCTCTTTGCAGCAGGAATCGTGGGCCATCGGCCTGCGCTTGTCCGACGTGGAACTACGCGAGCGCGTGAACCAATTCCTCAAAAACTTCCGCGAAGAAAAAGGATTCGAGCGCTTAGGCGATCGTTTCCTCAGTGACCAAAAAATAGGATTTGCCCAAAAAGGTGTGCCGTTTGTTTTTTAGCCTTCTTAAAACCTTTAAAATTGACACTGCTTTCATTTTTCTTTAAACACAACCTCCTATGAAATTAAAACTAATACCTCTCCTCCTCTCACTCTGCTTAGCTATCCTCCCTACCACTTTGCGTGCTGATGTAACAGTAACGGAAGCAGACGCATTAAATCCCGTTAACATCAACAAGGGAGACAAAGTTTCCTTTTGCTTTAGCGGAGCACAAGGATGGGCTCTTGCTGCAGTTCCCAGAGTCACTTTTAGCGATTCAGCAATTCCAAACGCCGACCCGAATGCCTCAGTCATAACTTTCAGCGGCGATAGTCATGATGCAGATGCAAACATAACGACCTTAACTTACAAAGGCGTCAATTCGGGTCAAATTGTTTTAGTTTTTTTTAATATCGGAACTGATCCTGTTTATAGTTGTAACAAAGCCGTCGCGTTTACCGTGAATATTAAAGATCCGGCAGCAGCGAAGTAATTGCCTTGCGATCACTTCAGCCACTTTCTCTGCTTTTCTCCTGCAACCCGTAACCTAATCACGGCATCTTGTAATGCACGCTGATCAAGCGATACTGCTGATTTTTTTTCTCCGCGGTGTAGTAGAAAAGATCTAAGATGCAGAAGGATTGCGCCCATTCGTAACCGGTGATCGAAGTTGCGACTCCGTAGGCATCTGTTGAAGAACCGGCTGTTTTGGTGAGCGGCGTTCCTGGGCCATATTTGTTTTCAAACATGCGCCGAAAGTTGTCGAAAAAATCCTGATATTTTTTCGCATCCCATTTTGGATCGCCATACTGATATTCGATTTCTATGAGCTCCTCTTTTTGAAAAACAAAAATGTTTTGCTTCAAGGCTGCCCCAATGACGCCGCGGACGGTTATTAATTTTTTTTGAGTCGAAGGAATCGTCTCCGAATTGACCAGTGTGAGCCCTCCTGCATGGATTAGTTCTTCTAACTTCGCAGGATCATCTCCCCAGGAGCATCCGAGAGGGATCTTGAGCTGCTGAACGGCTTGTAGCGAGCTACAAAAAAAATAAAGGAGCAGCAGCAAAAGAGCTTTTGTTTTGCATCTCATCATCATTAGTTCATCGTTCTCCCCAAATTTTTACTCGTTACTCTTTACTCATTACTCATTACCCAGTACTTTTTTCATCCCATGAAAAAAGTACTGACTACAGGTTTTGCTATGTTCGCTATGTTATTTGGCGCTGGCAATGTTGTTTTCCCATTAATTTTAGGTCGCGATAGCGGCCATCAACTTTTTTTTGGTCTACTTGGTTTTTGTATTACCGCCGTACTTGTCCCTCTCCTGGGGCTTTTCGCCATTATGTTAAATCATGGCGATTACAAATGCCTCTTAGCTCCACTGGGAAAAGTCCCCGCTTTCCTCGTTATCACTATATGCATGATCTTGCTAGGGCCACTAGCACTCACTCCGCGCTGCGTCACCATTTCTTATGCAGCCATTAAATCGTACTTGCCTGCTATTCCCATCTGGGCTTTTAGCAGCGGATGTGCCGTGCTCATTTTTCTCTGCACCATTAAAAATAGTTTCATCATCGATTTGCTGGGAAAATTTTTGGGGCCTTTGAAAATTACGCTTCTCTTTTCAATTATTGTCAAAGGTATCTTTGCTCCAGCAGCCATGATGCCTGTTACATTGACTAAAATGGAGGGTTTTCGCTTGGGACTTTTTTCTGGTTACGGCACGTGTGATTTGATTGCCATTATTTTTCTTTCAAGTCTGATTTTAAGTCGCCTGCGTCAAGGTCTCCACCCCGAGCAACAACAAGATGCGCGTGCAATCATCAAACTCGGCCTGCAAGCTAGCCTCATCGGCGGTTTACTTTTGTCTCTCGTCTACGCGGGCTTTTGTCTCGCCTCAGGCTTGCATGGAGCTCAGCTTGCCTCCGTCGAGCGAGCTGACATTTTCAGCTCGTTAACGATTTTAATTTTGGGAGAAGCTGGTGGCGCTTTCGCTAACCTCACTGTTGCGATTGCTTGCCTCACTACAGCGATTGCGTTGACAGCCATGTTCGCGATGTACCTACACAAAGATCTCTTGGCTGGTCGACTCAGCTATCTTGCTTCCTTGATCATCACGACTCTCATCACCGCTGCCATCGCCTCTCTCGGGTTTAGCGGCATCATGAAATTTGTCAGCCCGATCATTGAGGTACTTTATCCAATCTTGATTGTTTATATCCTTGGCAACCTCCTCTGGAAATGGTGGAAACTCAAAACCCATCGTCCGGTTTCGTTGACGATCACTCCCGAAACAAGTGATTGGGAAGGATAGCACATTGTAAATTCTACTGATGCGGCGAAGATCTGCGTCGCGTCGGTGCTCGCGTCATCGAGTATTTCCATATATAGTGTATTAAATTGAAAAGGGCACGCGATAAGCTTGCTCTTTTTCCCTAGAACTGCGTTCTCAGATCTCACGTTATCTTCGGATAGCGCTTCGATCTTCGGCCTTGTTCTAAGAAAAAATTTCAGCGCTTCTAACATGCCCTTGTCAATTTAATACACTATACACTCAGCCGCTGTGCGCCGTCGCTCCTTGCTCTTCATCCGCATTAGCGAATTCCCAACGCACTAGTTATTCTCCACCCATTACTCTTTACTCGTTACTCGTTACTTAATACTTTTTTCATCTCATGAAAAAAGTATTAACCACCGGCTTTGCGATGTTCGCCATGTTGTTTGGCGCCGGCAACATTGTCTTTCCCTTGATTCTAGGACGCGATAGCGGCCATCAAGTCTTTTGGAGTCTGCTCGGTTTTTGTCTCACTGCCGTGTTAGTTCCATTGCTAGGACTCTTTGGAACGATACTGAATCATGGCGATTACAAATTCCTCTTAGCGCCACTTGGAAAAATCCCTGCTTTTTTACTGACCTTCCTCTGCATGACCTTGATAGGCCCTTTTGGCCTGATTCCACGCTGCGTCACAATTTCCTATGCTGTTAGCAAAATGTATCTTCCTTCTCTTTCTATTTTGGGATTCACTCTTTTTTGTGCGGTCATCATGTTTTGCTGCACAATGAAAAATAGTTTTGTTATCGATCTTTTAGGAAAAATTTTAGGCCCTTTGAAAATCACACTCCTCCTCTCGATCATCGTGAAGGGCCTTTTCTCTCCTACAAATTTTCTTCCTGTTTCATGGACGCGTGTAGAAAGTTTTAACCAAGGTTTTCTCTCAGGCTATGGAACATGTGATTTGCTAGGAACTATTTTTCTTTCGGGACTCATCTTGAGTGGCCTTAAAAAAGGCATGCACCCTGAGCAACAAGCTGACTCGCGCTCTATTATCAAACTTGGATTGCAAGCCAGCGTCATTGGAGGCGGACTGCTCTCTTTAGTCTATGCTGGATTCTGCCTTGTTGCCTCTTTTCATGGAGCGGCAATTGCTGGAGTTGAGCGAGCTGATATTTTTAGCGCGCTTTCTATTTTAATTCTTGGAAAAGAGGGTGGCGGATTGGCCAATATCACCGTTGCGATCGCCTGCCTCACGACAGCTATCGCGCTCACCGCCGTCTTCGGCATGTACCTTCACCGAGATCTTCTCGGCGGACGCCTCGCTTACCTACCAGCCTTAATCATCACCATTGCCATCACCACCGCAATGGCAATGCTGGGCTTCGGCGGCATCATGAAAGCATTAGCACCCATTATCTCTATGATCTATCCCTTTTTAATTTTTTATATTTTAGTAAATATGGGATGGAAATTATGGAAGCTCTACCGCCATCGCCCTGTCTCGTTGACCATGGTTCCCGAAAGTAGTGACTGGGAGGGCTAGGTGCTCTGCGCCTAGCGGGTAAAGAGTAACGAGCAACGCGCCTATTTAATTGGATGAAGGGAGAAATGCCTGCAGAAATTGCACATGCTCCGAATTCACCAGAGACAATGGATATGAAGAGTTCGGCTGGAGTAAATAAAATGAGGGATAGTTTTTATGCAGGCGTATCAAAACCTCAAATGGCGTACGGGACAGTTGAAGCAGCAAAAAACACTTTGCTTTATCCAAAGCAATGGGCAAGCAACGCTCTTTCTTGGGCGGCTTTAGAAGCACAATACCTTCAACCACGCCAATAACACATCGATGATCTATTAAGAAGGGCAAAAGAACTTGAAGATCATGCGACATCAAGTTCATCATCATGCACAATTAGCTAAAGACTGTGCAAAAACGACTCACTTTTGGACAGGCTCTACTTCAGTTGGAAATTTCTATTTTGGATAAGAGTAATACCATCTTCATGAATTAGCTGGACTATATAGTTTATTAAATTGAAAAGGCGGAAGAACGAGCGCTATCTTCTGTAACGTGAGTGATGACAACGCAGTCAGATGCCAATAAAATACAGCTAGCTGGGAGGCCGCTGGATCAAGTGCCGAAGGCAGCCCAGCAAGGGCGAGTCGAGCGGGAGCGAGCGAGTTGCAACAAGCTCTATAGTCGAGATAATGAGTGAAGATGGTATAAGCATTCACAAATAATTTTTATTTGATATCTGAGGCAAAGACATAGATACTTTGCAAAATGAAATTCCCCCCGGTACTTAGTCTCATTCTATTTTTAGTAGGAACAACTTTTTCTCTGCAAGCGCTTCCGATGTTAGGAGGGGGAGCAGAACGTCCTAAGCGGGAACAGCGGGCTGGCGCAGCCCAACAACAAGAAGAGGCTGGACGCAGGCTTTCTGAGAGGCACCCATCAATAACAGAAACAGATTCCATGGAACACATCGACACTTTACCGTCATCGACATCGGCAACAACAACAGCGGCCGTAGCAGGCGCGGAGCCAACTGACAAAGCTGCTAAGGCTCCTGGAGTAGATTCTGTAGGGTCTTTGGGAGAACATGCTGTGACTGCTGTTCCGGAACAAGCACGACCACGTTATCGTCTTGGTCGAGATGATAAGTGGGAAGAGCAACACCCTGAGAAAGGAGCATGGGAGCCTACTAATGAATTTGAAGATACGGCAGCTATATTGAGCTCTACAGGTTCAATAGAAACTCCAGAAGAACTCAAGGCAT
>VHCR01000038.1 GCA_016871655.1 Verrucomicrobiota bacterium | reverse complement strand
GAATGGGCGGGCTCTAGAACGAATTCTTACTCAAGCTGGACAACAAGTCACGGTCTTACAATTTTCACTCTCAGGAGCTAATCACTTTGAGCGACTTTTTATGTTGCGACTTTTTCTACAAGAAATAGGAGCTAAACATCGAGAGGAACTCAGACAGGCGCCAACATTATTGTTGTGTGAAGTTTTTGATGCCTATGACCAATCTCCTCTCTACCTGTTTAAAAAAGAAGCTTACACGCGACGTGCAATAACTTGGTTTGAGCCGACACAGGCGTTGGCTGCGTGGAAAGCTTGGAGAGCAAGTGGACGAGATGGTGATATTTCCTATTGGACACTTTGGGAGCATTTTCTTTTGAATCGATTTGCAATCGGAAGTTTCTCTGCGCTCGAAGTGCCTGCTTACAACAAAAAAATAGAAGACTTTTTTTCTCTCACGGGAACTAAAAAAACATTTCGATATGATGAAACCGAAAAAATATTTCGTGAAACAAAAGCGACACCTATAAATCTAGAGCTTTACCCAGGCTGGAAAAATTATTATCAAACACTGTTTCAAGAGATGGAAGGAATCGTTACTTCGTGTGGTTTTTATGCTCTTCCAACACTAGAGCCGCAGAGGCGGTCCTATCAAGAAGGCTTCGCTGTAGCGCTTCCTCCGCACACCACCATGCTTGGGCCAGCCTCTCCTGAAATAATGCACGCCTTGCTGCATCAAGAATATTGGTTTGACGGCGTTCATCCACAAGGTCAAGGGGCTATCTTCGTAACATCCTGGCTTGCCCAAGAGATTCTTGAAAAATGGGCTCAATTGCTGGAAACTCGATGGGAAGTTGCTCCATAAAAAAACGTTTTTTCATGATTCACGGACTGAACCATATAACACTTGCCGTTACTGACATCGAGAGGTCATTTTCTTTTTATCAAGATCTTCTCGGCTTCAAACCCCTTGTGAAATGGGCTCGTGGAGCCTATTTTTTGATTGGTAAAAATGATCTTTGGTTTTGTCTCAACGTCGATGAAAAACGTAAGCCTCATCACTGTTATACTCATTATGCTTTTACTGTTTCAAAAAAAGAATTTGATTCCATGAAAAAAAAGCTCCTTGATGATGGAGTGATTTCTTTTCAGGAAAACAGTTCTCCTGGAGATTCGTTTTACTTTCTCGATCCTGATCGGCACAAACTAGAAATTCATGTTGGAAGCGCACAAGATCGTCTTGCCGCTAAAAAAAATGATCCTGGGGCTTGGAAAGATGTGGAGTGGTTTGTTTAATTTTCATTTATGTTTTCTTCATTACGTGCTTTTTTAAGACGCTGGTTAGCTCGATGCGGTCATGCTTTTGGAACAATGCTTATGAGCTTCTGGAAGCGTCCAATCTGCGAAGCAGATCCATCTGTCTCAGTTCATCTCTTAGTTTCCTCTAAGACATGGCATGCGGGAGTGTTAGCAGCGATAAGCTTTGAATTTTTTACACAACGCCGCTGGAATCTTTTTTTTCATGAAGATGGATCAGTGGATGATCTTTCTCTAAAAAAAATTGAACAAGTCTTGCCGGGAGTTCATTTTATTTCGCGAGCTCATTCGGAAGAAGTCGTGAAACAACGACTGCAGGATTATCCCAACTGCCAAGAACTTCGTCAGAGGCATAATCTTTTTTTAAAATTTTTTGATCTGCCTGCTTTTGCTCCTGGGAAAAGAATGATTCTGCTCGATTCTGATATCATTTTTTTTAAAAAGCCGCAGGAAATTTTGGATTGGGTCGATACACAAAGTCAGGAGTGTTGGTACAATGAAGATACGAAAGAAAAGTATTGTATCCCTCGCTATGAAATTGAGCCTGCAATTGGAATTAAGCTCTGGCCTCGATTTAACAGTGGTCTTGTGTTGATGCCGCTTGATGCTATTTTGCTTCCTTTAGCGGAACAGTTACTGACGACCTTTAAGACGACCGCTCATCATCCACAGTTTTTTGAGCAGACACTTTATGCTTTAATGTGTTCTAGTTGGAGTCGGGGGGGAGCTTTGCCACTGACCTATGAAATTAGTTGGGGATTGTTGCGAAGAAGCAACAGCACTTGCCGCCATTATGTCGGCGATTTTAAGCATGACTTACTCTACATTGAGGGGATAACTATGTTGGCATGGGCTCAATTTAAAAAAAGGTTTACTAAAAATAATGAGTAGTAGTTATCATTGTTCCAACAAGTTTAAGTTAAAAGTTGAAGTTGAAGTTTCGAGGCTTCGCTGGAAAAATTTACTTTTGCGTGTAGCGAAATATTAACTTAAACTTAAACTTTAAACTTAAACTTTTCCACTGTGGCCTATCTTCGATATTCTCTCTGCCCATCTTTTTATCCAACTTTTTGGATGAAAACAGTCCTCCACCTTTTAACGCCTGGTGGTTATGGCTATATTCGCAAACTCCGCCGTCAACAAGATGCTGCTTATCAGCACGAGCGTGATAAGCATGAAGTCCGCATCAAGCATCATGGTCAAGGTGGGTGGAAATCAGAAAAAGAGGGAGATGTCCTCAAGCGGGACTATGCCAGCTACGAAGAATATTTAACCCATCAAAAGCAAAAGCTTGATGAGATGCTAAAAATGAAAGGGGGATTTAGCAATTGGGATATTTGCGAGTATCGGTTAAAATTTTATCAACGCTTCAAGCATCTTGTGCCGCTGTTGAGTAAGCAGGCTGTTATCCTTTGCTGCGGCGCTCGACAAGGAACAGAAGTCGAGGTGTTCCATGATCTCGGTTTTCAAAATGCGTATGGCATTGATCTTAATCCTGGCCCTGATAACCAGATTGTTCGCGTCGGAGATTTTATGAAACTTCAGGAGGCAACAGGCTCGATTGATTTGCTCTACACAAACTGTGTCGATCACTCTTTTGACCTTGAGGCCATGATGGAAGAGCATGCGCGAGTCTTAAAGCCTGATGGATTCCTGCTCTACGATATGGGAACCAATATGGAGGAGGGAAGTGGAGGTCCTTTTGAAGCTGTTTCTTGGGACCGTACGGAAAACTTGGTGATTCAATTACTAGAAAGATTCCAGAAATTAATTCGTGCTGAACGAGATGAGTCTTTTGGTGGGGCTTGGTTGTGGGTGCTACTGCAAGCGAAGAAATAGAAGATGGAAGATAGGAGATGGAAGATAGGGTTGTGGTTTGCTAATGCAAACATTATAAATATTTAGTATGCCGCAGGCCTTGACCCTATCTTCTATCTCCTATCTTCTATCTTCGAAAGGCGATTCTACGAGCTACGAATTGCCAATTACGAACTGCGATTACTCAAGCAAATGCATTGTTGGAATTTTTCTCGTTCGAAATGAAGAGCGCTTTGTTGAGCGAGCGGTGTCTAACGTTCTTGATTTTTGCGATCAGTTATTACTAGTCGATCATGAGTCCTCTGATCGAACTGTTTCCATTTTACAACAATTACAACATTCTTATCCGGAAAAAATTTCTCTCCATCAAATTCAACATCCGAGTGAATCGCAGGATTTGCTCCAACCTTTCATTGGAACTCCAACGTGGATCTTTGGCGTTGATGGAGATGAACTTTATGATTCTGAGAGGCTCGTAACATTTCGACAAAGAATTTTAGCAGGCGAATTTGATGAGTATTGGATGGTTTTAGGAAATGTCTTGCATGTTGATGACCTTAACAAAGCCGCTAATCAGGCTTCTGGCTACTTAGCGCCTCCGAGTCGGAGTATTACAAAACTTTATAATTTTATAGCGATTGATGCCTGGCCAGGAAAAACGCTAGAGCGCTTGCATGGAGGCCAGCCGCAGTTTAAATTTGGTTTCCATGAACAAAAAAAACGTCTACTTCAACACGAATGTTCTTGGGAAGAATCCCCCTTACGCTGTCTACATCTCTGTTTTTTAAAACGAAGTAGTGTGGAAACAGGGACGGAGCGGAGCAACATTATGGAGATCTACAACCAAAGTTTTCTTTCTTGGATCAAAAAAAAATTCAGATTTCTTTTTCCTAAACCTGTTTCATGGAAGCAACAATATTATCAGCGAGGGAGCCATCAAACAGTTGATACTGCTCCTTTTTTTAAAAAGGAAATATGATTTCACAAATTTTTACTACACCCGTTGCGACCGTAGCCATGAATCTTCAGCCACGTGGAGGCTCGTGGGGTGGTGCTAATCAATGGACAACGCAATTGAGTCGATGGCTCCGTTATCATGGATGGAACGTGCGCTACGATTTAAAAAAAACTCCTGATGTTGTCTTGATGACTCATACAGGACTTTCAGCGGGGACAACTTTTGGAGCGAAGGAAGTGGCTGATTTAAAAAAACGATATCCTCATGTTCCTTGCGTTCATCGCATCAATGATAATGACTTGAGAAAAAATTCTTCTGAAATGGATCAATTTTTGGCAGAGAGCAACCGTGTCGCTGATCACACCGTGTTTGTTTCCAAGTGGCTGCGAGATCATCATGGCGCTAAATGGTTTGATCTCGCGAAATCTCATTCTGTGATCACGCCTGGTGCCGACCCTCGATTTTTTCATCCAATAGGAACTTTTCTTCCCGCGCCAGGAGAGGCCGTGAGACTTGTGACCCATCATTGGTCTGACAATTGGAATAAAGGATTTGATGTGTATCAACAAATTGATGAGTGGATTTCGAAAACAGATTCTAATAAATTTGAACTTTGGATCATTGGTCGTTGGCCTAAAGAAATTCAATGGAAAATAGCTCGCACCTTTGCTGCAGCCAGTGGAGCAAAGCTTGCAGAGCTATTGCAGCAATGTCATGGTTATGTCAGCGCTTCTCGTTACGAGCCAGGTGCTATGCATGTTGCAGAAGGGTTGCAGTGTGGGTTGCCGCTACTTTATCACCGAGATACGGGAGGAACTGTGGAACAAGGGCTTCGATATGGAATGGAAATTGGAAACGATCTTGGAGAAACATTAGGATGCTTTTTAGAACAACTTCCACAGCTTCGTGCTAAGCTGCTTGTAGACCCTCCTTCAGGAAGTAAAATGTCTTTGGAATATTTGCAACTCTTGCAAAGAATGATCGTTTCATAAAACTCATGAACAATAGTTCTCAAAAACTTAATGTGCACTTCATGCCAGGAGATGGTGCGGGGTGGGCTTTGGATGAAGATCAGAGGCAGATGCGACAAGCATTACGAGGAATAGTGCGTGAGACTTCCGTGGCTAAAGCTGAGATCTTACACACTCCTTTTTGGCAAGGTTTGGGTGCTATTGCGCCCAAAATTCTAAAACAAAAATTTGTCATTGCTCATGCTGATAACCCGCCATTTTTCTATTTGAAACAACCCGATTTCGCATGGGGGCAGCAAGTTGTTAATCTCTGGATTGCTCGCTCTCAAGAAGCATTAGAACAATTTCGAGCCTTAAAATTGCCAGTCGAATATATTCCCTACACGATTGATCCTGAACTTTTTTTTCCTGTCGATGACAAAAAGGGATTGCGGAAAAAATTTGGAATTCCTGAGCACGCTTACGTTATTGCTAATTTTCATCGTGATTCTGAAGGTGATGATCTGAACACGCCAAAAATTCAAAAGGCTCCGGAACTTTTCTTGGCTATTTTAAAAGAACTCAAACAACGCGGTCATTCTTTTCATGTTTTGCTTGCAGGACCTCGTCGGCATTGGCTTCGCAAGGTGCTTGCCCAAGAAGGGATGTCGTTTACTTTTGTTGGAAAGCAGAATGTTGTTGGAGATGATTTTGGAATTAATATTCTAAAACGCCAAAAACTCAATGAACTCATCAACGCTGCTGACCTCTATTTGATTCCATCACGTTGGGAGGGAGGTCCTCAATCAGTCATGGAGGCTGCTGCTAGCCGTTGTAAAATTTTGAGCACACCTCTGGGAGTGGCAAAAGATATTTTAGAATCAATCTCGCTCTTTCGTACGGTTGATGAAGCAGTAGAAAAAATTGTCCAAGATCAAGAGACTCATTTTCTACAATCGACCGTGCAACCGCAGTGGGAAAAGTGGAATCGCTTTCACACGACAGCGACCTTACAAGAGGAATTGAAAAAGCTTTATGAGCGGCTTCCTGAGCGCCTTCCTCAGAACCTGTCTTTAACGTCTACTGATTCTGTGAATAAGAGCGTCGCGCCGGTGCTCACGTCATCGAGTACTAACTATACACTCAGCCGCTGCGCGCCGTCGACTCCTTCTTCTTCACTAGCCTCAACGACTTTGAAGGCAGGTTCTCAGCGTGAAGATAAACTCAGTACTATGAGTCAATATCGACAACAAGCATTTCATGTTTTGAAACGTTGGGCTCGAAGGCTTGGAGTGGCTTCTCATATTCGTTCTGTTGGATGGTATCATGAAATGGGAAAAGATAGTGACTTGGATAACATTCTTTTAAATGTCAGCAACATGTTACGTGATGAAAAAATCAAACAACATCCAGCACAAGGAAGAGGAATAGAAATTATTGGATATCCCTCGGAACAATTGCCTCCCGCAAAAAAAGGAGTGCAGCGCCTTCAGTGGATTGTTCCTCAGATGGGAAAAGAGCATTTTCTTCCAGAGGCTTTACTCATTGCTCCTTCCGTACAAGATGTCCTAAATCTTCGTGTCGCCGGTTGTTTTCAGCCAGCAATAGTCTTGCCATGGCCTGTGGCCTCAGTGGCTTTAAAGACGAGTTTTAGTGAACCTCTCATGGTTGCTAAAGGCGATCGATTTGCATCGCTTGATATTTGGAAAGCGATGAGTGCAGGACGTCCCATTGTTTATCCCAGAGATTCTGCCTACTATGAGCAAGTTTTTCATGCGGGGCTTTCTTTTCAATCCGAAGAAGAATTGCCGCAGATGATTCAAAAGGCTCGAACAAAAATAGATGAATTTCGATTGCTAGCAAAAATTCCAACACGCAAGAAAGCACAGCAACACTTCAAGCAATTGCTTTCTATTTTAAAAAAATAAAACCATGAACAAAAAGATTGCTATCACCGGAGGGCGTGGGCGCTTGGCAAGAGTGGCGGCCTCTTATTTTCGCCAGCAAGGCTATGAGGTCACAGTTTTTTCAAGGCAAATGGGAGAGGGGATGAAAGCGCTTGCTGATCTTTTTAATCCTAAAATCCTGAGTTCCTTTGATGTCTTGATTCATGCTGCCTGGAGTACTGTTCCTTTTTCTAGTGAGGCAGATCCTGGACGAGAAGAGCGAGAAGATATTCCTTTATTAAAAAATATATTAGAAAGTTTACATCGTTTGGAGCAGGGGGAGTCAGTTCCAAAGTTCATTTTTCTTTCTTCAGCAGCAGTCTATGGAAACCAAAAAAAGGAACCGGCAACTGAATTGACTCTTTGTAAGCCGCTGAGCCGTTATGCACGTGCAAAACTTTTTGCTGAGAGATTAATTTTGGAGGCAGCAGTGCATGACTCTCGCTTAAATTCAGTAATTTTTCGCATTACAAATCTTATCGGAATTTCTTCCAACAAAGTAGTGCCGCAAGGAATTTTGTCTAAAATTGTAGCAGCAGCAAAAGGAGAACAAGATTTGGAGATTTGGGGGGATGGAAAAGCTAGCAAGGATTATCTTTGGATTGATGATTTTCTAGAAGCCTTAAAAACAGCAGCCGAAGCTTCCGTTCAAGGAATTTTTAATATCGGTTCAGGAAAAATTTTTTCCATTTTTGAGTTTGTCAAACTTGCTGAAGAGGTAACTCATCAAACGCTCTCGATCAAATATCATCCTCACTATTCTTGGGATGTGAATTGCTCTAAAATTTCTTCAGCTGGCTTTATGGAGGCTACAGGCTGGAAGCCGCAAGCTGACATTGTTAAAAAAATTCGAGAATTGTTAAAATGAAGTTTTGCTTGCTGCCAAAATTAGTAGACCTTATTCGATGTCTTATTGATCTACCTCAACGATGGGACTATTTTTCAAAACGACATTCCATAACGCGATTGTCTGTTCAGTCTCCTGTCATTTCATTTGGTGGAGTCTTAGAAGGAAAAAAATTGATACACGGTGGGGCAGTTAAACTCTTGTCATTGCAAAAAAAAAATCAATGTCATGAAAAAAGTTTTAATATTCTCTACCTTGTGAGTAGCGCGCAGCCTCGTTTTTCGATGGATCTCGTTAAGCAAGTCAAGGCGCAAGGTATTCCTTTTATTTGGAATCAAAATGGAGTTGGCTATCCTGCATGGGCTGGGTGGCAAAGCGAGCGGCAAAATTCTCCTATGAGATGGTTGCGCCAGCGAGCGAACTACATCATTTACCAAAGTCAGTTTTGTCGAGAAGCTGCAGAAAAATTCTTAGGACCGTGTGCAATACCAAGTGAAGTTCTTTTTAACGCTGTCGATTTGAAAAAGTTTTTTCCTCTTCCAGAACGACCTCCTCTAAAGCCTCTTCGACTTTTAGCACTGGGCACACATAGTTATCCTGACAGAGTTTTTTCAACCTTAGAATGTTTGAGGGTTTTGAGAGAAAGAGGAATTGAAGCCACTTTGACGATTGCTGGGAAATATTTGTGGTCCCAAGGTGAAGCTTCAGTGCTCCAAAAAATAGAACAGCTCAAACTCACAGATAATGTGAGCCTTCTGCCTTCTTTTCAACAAGAGCAGGCCATTCGGCTTTATCAATCGCATCATATCGTGCTTCATCCAAAATATCTTGATCCTTGTCCGACGGTTGTTATTGAGGCGTTGGCTTCAGGATGTCCTGTTGTTGGATCGGCCTCAGGAGGTCTTCCAGAGATGGTTTCAAGTGAATGCGGCCATCTCATTTCTGTGCCGCTTTGTTGGGATCGGATGATCACGCCAACAGGAGCGCAGCTTGCTGAAGGAGTCATGAACCTCTTGCCTCGATGGTATGAGGCTGCGCAAGCCGCGCGGCAACGAGCTGGACTTTTATTTGATGAAGAACATTGGCTTGAAAGGCATCACGAAATTTTTCGATCACTGCTACTAAAATGACTCATCTTGCAAAGCCGGCTATTACGATCCTCATGACCGTTTTTAATGCAGAATCTTATCTTGCTGTTTCGATTGAGAGTATTCAGCGGCAAACTTTCTCTGATTGGGAATTCATCATTGTGGATGATGCTTCGACAGATCGATCGCTCGCGATTGCTGAATCTTATGCCGAAAAAGATTTGCGGATAAAAATTATTCGTAATGCTATCAATAAAGGACAGACGCGTTGTTTGAATCAGGGGCTTGTTGAGGCTCGCGGGAGCTTGGTTGCAAGGCAAGATGCCGATGACCTTTCTCATCTGCAACGTCTCGAAAAGCAATGGAAGCGTTTCCAACAAGAACCAACATTGGTACTCTTGGGAACTTGTGGCTTGATGATAAATCAAGAAGATGACCTCATCGGCATTCTTGATAAGCCCTTGACTCATGAAGTCATTTGTTGGAGTGCAGCTATTGCCAATCCTTTTCTTCACACTTCCGTGATGTTTCGTGCAGATGTCGTGCGAGCATTGGGAGATTATGATGAAGATTATCAGATTGCCCAAGATTATGATCTTTGGGCACGTATCATGGGCCGTTATCGTGTTGCCAATCTTCCCGAACGATTAATCAGCTATCGTCATTTAGAATCTTCACTTTCTAAGTCAGGAAAAAATAAAGCGTTTCAAGAAGCGCAGGCAATTGCCATGAGAGAAGAAAAAAATTCTTTTGGGAGAGAGCTCAAACCTCAAGAACGTTGTTTGATTCAAGCTTTCCGCGAGGGAGAGAGCGTGAATCAACAAGAATTCATGCGAGTTTTTAAAAACTTGCAGTCCTCTTTTACGTCCGCATCTCAAAATGATCGCCGGCGTCTGCGAGCCATTTATTATTTGCAGGGGGCTGGAAGTAAAAAACAAAGTCGTTACGATCAACTCAGAGGAGTGATGGCTGCTTGCCTAGCTGCCCCATTCTATACATTCCAATGGTTGCAGAGCCGATTTTGCGCTACGTCTCGCGACGATTCGCCGTGAAATATTCAGATTAAAATAGTTCCCAACGTTCTCTTTGTTGATAGGACCAAGAAGCAAGACGGTGTTGTTGGCGCATCAAGAAACGTTGACGAGGAGTTTTTCTGACTTGAGTGTGAGCGAACTTAGCAATGGATTCTTTTATTAAAAAATTCCAGCATTCAGCTGTTTTTTCCTGAGTGTAAAAAGTTCCTTGATGATGGCCCCTAGCAACTAATTCATGGCGAAATGAGAGATTTTCCTTTAAGTGTCGAAGGTGTATGAAGAGTTCTTCGAGCGAGGTAGCAACAAGATAATTATTCCCAGAATTTCCTTCATCAG
>VHCR01000037.1 GCA_016871655.1 Verrucomicrobiota bacterium | reverse complement strand
ATCTTTAGAAAAGGTAGTATCAGTGTGTTCGGTCATGAGATGGTTTGAGGTAGTTAGTAGTTATTTTTCAAACTTAATCTAACCACTCTTGGCCGAGCCTTACGAGCACCCCATGGGGTGCTCGTAAGGCTTCATGCCTACCTCCAGTTATCTGACAACTCCACCTCTAATAAGAGACAGAAGTACTGAAATCAAAAAGACCTGAGGAAACCAATTTACAGACGAATTGTTGCACTACCAATTTTTTAAGGAAGTGAAACGAGCTTTTAAACCGTTTGGCATCGATTGTGAACGCTTTTCGGCGATTCAACATGAACGGGGTGCTCTCGGGTGCACTTTGAGTCATCTCACACTGATTGCTCGGGCTAAAGAAAAAGGTTGGCCTTATGTGATGGTGTTAGAAGATGACGCCATTCCTTGTGAAGCCATGAAACAGTGGCCGTTAGTTGCTGCATTCCTCGAGCAAACACAAGAGCATTGGGATGTTTTTTTTGGAGGAGTGATTTTCATACACCCTCTCAAAAAAATTGCGACTTTAGCCTCTGATCTTACCGTGGTTGAAGGAGTTCTTCCTCTTGCGGCACACTTCATGATTTATCATCAATCCTCTTACGACCGATTATTGGCCTGGCACGAATGGTGGGCTATGCCTCTTGAACATAAGCCGGCAATTGATATTTTTATTCAACTGAGTCAGGTCAAAACATGGACGACGTCTCCCTTTCTTGCCTGGCAAAAACCACACTTTAGCGATATTTTAAAAGAGATGAACGATTGTACCGTTTCTTTTATGCAGGCTGAAAAAATATTGAATGCATTTGTAAAAAAGGAAGAATAGAACAGATGAACTCTTCCATCAGCATCATTATCCCGGCTTATAATGCGGAAGAGACGTTAAGAGCGACGTTGCAATCGTGTTTGCATCAGACGCTCGACCCTCATGAAATTATCGTGATCGATAATGGGAGTCAGGATGAGACAGCAAAGGTAATAGCGGCGTTTGCAGATCGGGTAAAATATTTTTTCACTAAAAACGAAGGTGTCTCACGAGCTAGGAATATCGGGGCAGAGCGGGCTGTGGGAGAGTGGCTACTTTTTTTAGATGCTGATGATCAATTGTTGCCTCATGCGCTCGAAAGTTTATTGGTGACAGCTAAACAGCAGCAAGCGAATGTCGTTTACGGCATGGTTATCGAACGTCGAGAACCACCGCAATTGGCGAGGCTCAATGGGTTTGATTTTGCAGCAGGCGAGCCGCCGCACGGTGCGGAGCGAAATTTTTGGCGTTGTGCGATTGCAACGCCAGGATCAGCTTTAATAAAAAAAGAGCTTCACGGAAAAGTCGGTGGCTTTGTCACAGGTTATGAGCCAATGGAGGATCGTGACTATTGGATTAAATGCGGGTTGTTAGAAAAAATTACTTTTTGCAACACAGTGGTGCTCGACAAAATTTGGAGGCCTTCCTCTCATGGCTCGCAACATAGCAAACGGATTTTTCGAGGGCAACTAGCGCAGCGAAGCCTGAAAAAATGGGCATCTGAGCGTCATGTTGCAACAAACTGGATGCCCAGTGAAAAGCAAATCGTCAAGTCAGCTCTTGATGAAGCAGTTTGGCGGCGCTGCACGGATATTTTAAAACCATTGTTAAAAGAAGCCCGAGCATTGGGAGTTTTTCATTGGAAAGCTCAATTATTAGCGGCTCTTTGTTCAAAGCCACTACCCGACTGGATTACGAAATGAAACATTATAACTATCTCATCGTTGGGAGTGGATTCTCAGGTCTGACTTTTGCAGAGCGGGTAGCAACTCAATGTGGCAAGGCGAGTCTTGTCGTTGATCGACGTGATCATCTCGGAGGCAATGCCTACGACTATTACGATGATGCTGGTGTTTTAATTCACCGTTATGGGCCTCACTATTTTCGCACCAATTCGCCACTCATTCGTGATTATCTTTCTCAGTTTACGGAGTGGCATCAGGTGAACTACGAGATTTTATCGTATGATGATGGGCGTTACTGGAATTTTCCGATCAATCTCAATACGTTTGAACAATTTTTAGGACGTTCTTCTACGAGTGAGGAAATGGAGCAATGGCTAGCAGAGCATCGAGTTCCGATCGAATCGCCAAAAAATTCCGAAGAGGTGATTGTTTCACAAGTCGGTTGGGGGTTGTATGAGAAATTTTTTAAAGGTTACACGCTCAAACAATGGAAGCGTGATCCTAAGGAGCTTGACGCCTCGGTTTGCGGGCGAATTTCTATTCGCACTAATCGGGATAATCGCTATCTGCGAGAAGAATTCCAGGCGCTTCCCAAAGAAGGTTATACGCGGATGTTTGAACGAATGGTGGAAGCCTGTGGGGACAAGATCACATTAAAACTAGAGACCGATTATCGAGAAATTTTATCAGAGGTCACTTTTGATCACATGATCTATACGGGAGCTATCGATGATTATTTTGACTATTGTTATGGACCACTTCCTTATCGATCGCTCCGTTTTGAGCCTGAATCGTTCACGAGCGAGCAACTTCTCTCTCGTGAAAAAATCAGTGGAAAGAAAAATTTTTGGCAGCCAGCGATGCAAGTAAACTATCCCAACGAAGAAAATTTCACGCGTATTGTTGAAATCAAGCATGCCACGGGACAAGAATGTAACAATACGACCATCGTTCGAGAGTATCCCGATGATTATGAGCCTGGCAAAGAGGCCTATTACCCGATTCCAGCTGCTGATGCCACAACGCTCTATCAACGTTATAAAAAACTTGCAGATGCTGGAGAAAACGTTTCTTTTATTGGCCGCCTTGGGACCTATCGCTACTACAATATGGATCAGGTCGTTGGTATGGCGCTCACAGAATTTAAAAAATTGGAACAGATTTTATGATCAATAAAGCTTTTGTTATTAATCTCGATTCGAAGCCAGAACAGTTTCAAGAGGTGCAGAAAGCTTTTCAGCCTTATGGAATCGAATGTGAACGCTATGTCGTCATGTCGAATGAGCATAAACAAATTGGTTGTACCATGACGCATCTTGAGATTATTGCACGTGCTAAAAAGGAAAGGTGGCCTTATGTTTTTGTCATTGAAGATGACTGTGTTCCTCGAGAGGCGATCAAAGAGTGGCCAGCTATTTCACAATTTCTACTTCAAGAAAAAAATCGATGGGATCTTTTTTTGGGAGGAGCTTTATTTGTCTATCCCAAAAAATTGGCAACTGATTTTAAATCAAAAGAGTCGCTACAACTTGAACTTATCGAATGCATCGATGCTATAACTGCACATTTTATCATTTACAATCAAAGTTCCTACGATCGTTTGTTAGATTGGTATGATCTTCCTCTCCCTCTAGAAAAACGTCCTAACATTGATAATCTTTTCGGAAAAGATCAGTTTAAAATATGGGTGCCATCTCCTTTTATTGCCTGGCAAAAACCACATTCTGGTTGGAGTTGGGAAAAAGAATTTGAACGAGCGGAAGAAAAATTACGCTATTTTAGTCAAGAGATAAAAAAGTCGCGCAAGTATCGATGGTTTGGCAAGTGGTTAAAAACAGTTTCATAATCAAGGTATGTTGAGATTCCTATTTCATCGTCCAAGAGTTCAATCGCTCTTGACTCTCACATTTACATGGCTTTGCTTCACCGGCTTTTCTCAATATTGGCTTTGGGAGCGAGGGCGCATCTGCTCGATGGCTTCGATTGGTTGTTTCGCGTTGATGAGCTTAGCTTCTCTTGGGTATGGCGTTTTTTTATTGCCGCTGCTTCCATTGTCTAAAGGTGTTTCATTGCAACGTCCTATTCAACTGCTATTCGGCTTTTTTATTTTTAATACACTTCTTTTTGTCTTAGTTATTTTGAGGTTAATGACGGTGCAGTATGGTTTTTTTCTGCTTGCAGGAATTGGTTTGTTGGGATTTTTTCTTTCACTTTTTTATCAACAAAAAATTGCTTCTACTTTTGAAGAGCAATTGCCAGGCGTGTTCGCGCTTTTGCTTTCTGGAATTGGAGCGACATTATTGTGCTCTGATCCTTTGAGCGTTCCGCTTCATGAAAATGGAATGATCTATTTTCCTATTTGGGGGGATAGTTTTTTACATGCACGTTTTATTAGTGCTTTTGCTCAAGCTGATGGGGGTCATCAAATATCGGCTGTCTACATGAGTGGTATGCCTCTTAGTTTTTATCACTATGCAAGTTATTTGATGCCTGCAGCAGTTGTCTCTTTAACTGGAGTCAGCGCCCTTGTTCTTTTTTCCTGTTTCTTAATTCCAGTAGGAGTTTTTCTTTTAGGATTGGCAGGGTTCACATTGGCTCATGCTTTTTGGAAAGGTTGGCCAGCAGTGGCGGCAACGGTTGCTGTGGTTTTTTTGCCCGATGCCTATTATCAAGGATTTCAAATAAAATTTCTCAGTTATCATTTTCATCTCCATGTTGGCCCTGCAAGCTTTTATGGACTTGGATGCGGGGCTCTTGCCTGGCTTTTCATGATTCAGGGATGCCGCGACTTCTTTCAAAACTCTACTGCTGACGCGAATTGCGGCGTCGCTCCGGTGCTCGCGTCATCGAGTATTAAATATAAACTCAGCCGCTGTGCGCCGGAAGCTCCTAGTACTTCATCGTCAGCAGCGAGTTTTGAAAGAAGTCGATTAAAAAAACTAACTTTAATTTTTACGAGTTGGTTTTTTTTAGGAGTAATGCTGATTTTTAAAGCGCAGTTTTTCGTTGCCAATGCTTTTATTTTGCTGCTCTTTCCTTGTTTCTTTTTTTTACAATGTGAAAAGTGGAAAAAGTTTTTTGTGGCAGGGGCTGGAACGCTTTTTTTTACTTTTATTGTTCATCTTTCACAACGTTCTCCTTCGGTTCCTCTCATTGCTCTCAATGGAGGAGGCATTCACAAATATTGTAAGGTGCTTTCGCAATGGACCGATGTCGGAGTTCTGCATTCTTTTTTGCTGGAACATTTGTGGCTCCATCCACTCTCTTTTCCCTGGTTTCATCTGCTTGCTGGAAGCATGCTTTATTTTTGTACGTTAGGATTTTGGGGGGTAGGGATTATTTTTGTTCTTTTTTTTCTGCGACGCAAAGTTGATGCAATCGTTTGGTCTTTCCCACTTTGGATGATTGTAAATTACTTAGTCATGGCGATGGGACTTTCGATGGATCCAAGACACTTAGCAGATCCTGAAGAACTTTTGAATCGACCGCTTATGTGGGTTTATTTTGCAGTGGTGACTTGGACGACAGGGGGTCTTTATTTTTTATTCTGGAGAGATCAACTTCCAAAAACTATTTTAGGACGACTTGGTGCTGCACTTCTGTTAGGTGGAAGCCTGTTTCTCCCGCTAACTTTTGCGCATGGGTTGCAAACAATGCCAATATGGAACATGACGTTAAAAGGCAATGCTGTTCCTGTTGCTATGATTGAGTCCCTTGAATTTATTAAGCAGCAGAGTCATTCTCATGAGATTATTCAAGGTTCAGAAGTTGATCCTTTGTGCGTTGTTTCTAGTCTTTCAGAACGACAAAATTATGTCATGATCAAAAATCCTGATCCTCGAATAACCGAGCGACTAAAAGAAATGGAATCTTTTAAGCAAATGAGGACAGAAGAAGAACTGAAAACGTTTACCAAGACGCATCCAATTGCTTGGTATTTACTGAGGCCTGAGACGAAGGTAGCCTGGCCCGATTCGTTCAAAAATAGTGCTGTTTTTGAAAGCGGTGGCTATCGTGTTTATCATTGGCCTGCTCAATAATCTTTTTTATAAATTGAGAAATGGCAAAAAAGATAATATCTGGATTAGTTTTTTTGTTGGCTCTGATTGCAGGCTTAGCTTTTCTTTGGCCATGCTATCGAGCTTTCTTGCCTATCATGATCAATACGAATGAAGGGTGGAATGCCTTCTTTGCTGATGCGGCACTGGGAAAGATGGCTCTTTATCCAAGTTTAGATAAGTTGATTACTAACAACTATCCACCGCTTTCGTTTTATACTGTTGGTGAGTTTGGAAAAATTGTAGGAGATCCGATTTTTGCTGGAAGGTTGCTCTCCTTGCTTGCTATTGCGATCATCACTTTTCTTATTGGAAAAATTGTTAGACATTTTGGCGGATCGTTACAGGCCGCTGTCGTGGGAAGCGCTTATTTTTTGGCAACAATGTGCCTCTTCTTTCGCTGGTATGTTGGAGTGAATGATCCTCAGCTCTTAGCTCAAGCGGTTATGCTGATCGGTTTTTTTCTTTTTTTGCAGGCAATAAAAAAAGATCAAAGCTACTGGCTTCCCTTTCTCATCATGGTGATAGCTGGTTTTTTCAAGCACAACATCATTACGTTTCCGCTTTCTGCGATGCTAGGGCTCGCACTGTGGCAGCGCTGGAGGGCCCTTTGGTTTAGTCTTTTTTTTTCTGGAGCGCTTGTTGTGATTGGCTTGATCTGTTGCTACAGCTGCTATGGTGTAGACTTTTTTCATAACTTTTTAACGCCACGTTCTTGGATGCCATCAAAAGCGATTGATGCTCTTCACGATTTAAGAGGTCTATGCATTGGAATGATACTTTGGATTTTTATGGTATCGAGCACGACTGAGAAAAAGTCTGTTCAATGGATTACGGTTATGATGATCATGGCTCTTGGAATAGGATTTTTACAACGTCTCGGAAGCGGCGTTTTTGTAAATGCTCAGTTTGATTTGGTGATTATTGTAGCAATTGCGATGGGAGTTGGGTTTCAATTTCTTTACGATCAAAAAAGAGAGCTCTTACAAATACTTTGGCTCATTTTTTTAATTGGGCCCTTTCTTTTTTCTTCCAATCTCTATTCTTTTACACAAATTTTTTCCTCTTCAGGCCGCGCTGCCATCAAGCAAGAGGAACAAGAAATGCAGCAACTCATAGAGGAAGTGCGCACCTCGCCAGTCGATGTTTTTTGCGAATCGTACATTACCTATCGCGCTGGAAAGCCCTTTGTTGTTGATGCCTTCAACGTCGAAGAACGAATCAAAGCCAAAAAACTTCCGGCAGATGCCGTTGATCGATTAATTGAAGAAGGAAAACTTGTGGAAGTAAAACGCGAATGGTTAGTAGGGGAAGAGTAATTTTTCCTGTAACTTGCAACCTGTAACCTGTAACCTACGGCGCATGCCGTATTTCAGCGTCATCACGCCTTCTTTTAATCAAGGTCGCTATCTAGCTGCTTGTTTAGAATCCGTCAAAAATCAAAATGTTGATGATTACCAACAGATCGTCATCGATAATTGTTCGACGGATGAGACGACTGATGTTTTGAAAAAATGGTCTCATGATCCTCATCTTAAAATTATCGTTGAATCAGATCATGGTCAATCGGAAGCTCTGAATAAGGGCTTGCGAGCTGCTCAAGGAGAAATCATCTGCTGGCTTAATAGCGATGATGCTTATCCACCACAAACTTTTCATAAACTTCAGAAAATTTTTAGCAATCCTGCAATCGATGTTGTGTTTGGCGATGCCTTGCAGATTTCTTACGACAGTAAGAGTGCTCCAGAGCGTATGGTTGCGCAATTTTTAAATCGGAACGATTTCATTAGATGGTGGAGTTCGCGCATCAAACTTCATCAACCAGCGGTTTTTTTTCGACGTTCTGTGATAGACTCAATTGGACTGCTTGATGAGCAACTGCACTATGCGATGGATTATGAATATTGGTGGCGGATGTCAGAACACTATTCCTTTCATTACATGCCAGAAGTGCTCGCCATTCAGCATCGGCAGCCTGATTCTAAGACGATAAAGGCTTGGGATCGTGTTTTAGAAGAACGTAAAAAAATTTTTTCTCCACACTACGATTTGCTCAAAGAAAAAAAATCTGATTTAGACCACGAGCGAGCAACAACATTAGCTCAGCATTATTTGCTGCAAGCCTACAGCGTCGTTAAAACAGATCATTGGGCAGCGTGGTGTTACCTCAAGAAAGCCTGGCATGAATCGCCGCGAAAGGTCATAAAAAAATCTTCCTGGGGGTTGATGAGACAATTTATTTTTCCTGTAGCCTCTAACCTGTAGCCTACTTTTTATGCTAGCCATTCTCATCAGCACTTTTAAGCGTTATGAAAAATTGGCGCATTGGACAGCTGGCCAAATTGAACGACAATGGTTGGATCATCCGCCCATTTTTTATTCTGGCTTGAAAGGCAATGATGACCAATATCTCCATGATCAAGTAGGGACAACAGATTGGATGAGTGTCACGTTGCATGCTGTTGACGGGCTTCTCCAACGAGATTTTACTCATGCTTATCTCATCTTAGACGATCATCCTCCTGTTGGACCTTGTCATGAAAAGGCTCTCAATGAACTGCTGCCATCATTAGCTCTTAAATTAAATGCGACGTACATTGGACTCTTAGGATATGGACAGCATCGTGGCGTTGAGGGAAAAATTTTATCGCGGCAATATGCGCTGTTGGAACAGAGTGCTATTTCCTATCTCTGGAAATTTTCATTACACCCTGGGCTTTGGAATTTGAAGGGACTGCAGACTATTCTTCTTCAGCGATTGAAATGTTATCCAGGAAAAGAGCGCACAGCTTGGAATTTTGAAAAGCATCGCGACGATCCGAATGATCCAAAAATGATTTCTTTGATGAAGAGTTCTTATCGCATTAACGGAGCTCTTTTTTTAAAAAAGAAATGGGAGATGAGGAAGAGTATGCTTTGTGAAAGCGTGGAGCGTTTTATTGTGGATCTCCTGCTTTTTAAAGCCAAAATTACAGGAGGCCGTTTAGCTCGTGATCATACTGCAAAAAAATTATTTTGGAAATATATCCACTATCTTGGGCCCTATTCCCTTTGTTGGAGTGGAGTGATGCAGCAAGGTGAACCAGGGGAACATTGGGAGCGATGGCTGGAACAGTCAGGTGATGTAGAATTGCAATCATCATGGGAAGAGGTCAAGCAGCTTGTTTTTCCCCCAGCCTCTAGCCTCTAGCCTTTTTTTCATGATCTTCACAACAATTCCCTTTTTTTTCTTTTTAGTCATTGTCCTTGTGATTTATTGGATGTTGCCATCAGATCGTTGGCGTCATCCTTTTTTGCTCCTTGCGAATTTCTTTTTTTATGGCTGGTGGGATTGGCGATTTACTGGGTTGTTAGCGATTGTCATTTTGATTTCTTATATTGCCGGAAAATTGATGGAAAAAATCGAAGTCGAGTTACCTTGCAGAAAATATTTGATGATGCTGGCATGTGCTCTTCTGCTTGGTGTGCTTGGTTATTTTAAATATACCAACTTTTTTTTAGGATCGTTGAAAGGAATAACAGAACAGATGGGGGGACGTGTTACTTGGACGACGCTTAAAATTATTCTCCCAGCTGGCATTAGCTTTTACATTTTTCAAGCGATTAGTTATGTGGTGACGATTTATCGTGGAAAACTTGCGGCAGAACAATCGATCATCAAATTAGGAGTCTATCTTTCATTTTTTCCGCACCTCGTCGCTGGACCTATTATTCATGCGCCAACATTCTTGCCGCAGCTGGATGAAAAAAGATTTTTTGATGCTGCTCAATTTGTAGAAGGGGCGCGTAAGTTTGCCCTCGGATTTCTTTACAAGGCTGTTTTTGCGGATCATCTTGCTGCAGTCGTGAATCCTATTTTTGAGACTCTTCTAAAGCAGACCCCGTTAACGCTGTTGGGGGGGTGCTTGGGGTTTTATGGCCAGATCTATTTTGATTTTGCAGGTTATTCACTCATGGCCATCGGAGTGGCTAATTTACTAGGTTATACGCTTCCTGATAATTTTAATTTTCCTTATCGGGCAACATCGCTTATTGACTTTTGGCATCGCTGGCACATTTCCCTTTCGACATGGCTTCGTGACTATCTTTACATTCCGTTGGGAGGGAATCGTTGTTCCGTTTCCCGAAATTATTTTAACATCATCGTGACGATGTTGCTTGGAGGATTATGGCATGGTGCCAGTTGGAATTTTTTATTGTGGGGAGGGGTGCACGGTGTGGCGCTTTGTGTGAATCATTTTTGGAGGCGCCTTGTTGCAAAAAAAATTATTGTACCAAAAGCTATCGCGTGGATTTTAACACAGGCGATCGTTTTTTGTTGTTGGGTTCCTTTTCGAGCGGCAACTCTAAAAGACACTGTTTTTATTTTTCAACAATTTGGGAAAGGAGTAATGGTGTTATCTCATATGATGCCAGTGGCTTTTTCTCCAGCTGCTATAAGCTTTCCCTGGCTCCTCGTGGTGCTGCCTCTTTTTTTTGATATGGCTTTTAACGGAAGTCATCAATTGCGTGAACGCTGGAGTCTCCGCTCAACAACTATGCTCTACGGAATCATTGCTATCGCTCTTCTCGTTGGCCTTCTCTTCATGTCAAGCGGCACGGTGAACTTCATTTATTTTCAATTTTAAATATGCTCATTCTGATTCCCATCATTGCGATGCTCGCACTGGAATTTGTGATGCCTGAAAAAAAGAAAGTCAGTGCGCGATTTTTCTTTTTCATTTTTGGGGGAGGTTGTT
>VHCR01000036.1 GCA_016871655.1 Verrucomicrobiota bacterium | reverse complement strand
CTGTTATAAACGTGGCTGAGCTTTATCAAGGAACGCGCCATGAAAAAGAACGTCAAAAACTAGCCTCTACTCTTGCTGCCTTTACGATTTTACCCATCACCTCCGAAATTGCTGTTCTGGGCGGAACGTTCTCTGCAAAATATCGCGCAAGTCATGGAGCCGGATTAGCTGACTGTTTGATTGCTGCAACCGCTCACTTGCATGATCTAACGTTACAAACATTGAATGCAAAGCATTATCCCATGCTCAAACGCGTAGAAGTTCCTTACAAAAAATAATTTTTCCCATGCTTTTTTCCTGCGCTCAAAAAACTTTTGATCTCGCTCATCGTGCATTAATTATCGGCATTCTCAATGTGACGCCTGATTCCTGTTCTGATGGTGGTCATTTTTTTGAAACAGAAAAAGCAGTCTCACGAGGCTTGGAATTGCTTTCAGAAGGAGCTGACATCATCGATGTGGGTGGTGAGTCGACGCGCCCTGGCGCAACCCCTATCTCAGCAGAAGAAGAGATGCAACGAATCCTTCCAGTCATCCGTGGTCTTCGCAGAAGAACAGAAATTCCAATCTCAATCGATACTTCCAAAGCTATCGTAGCACAAGCCGCGATCGAAGCAGGAGCCTCCATCATCAACGACGTCACCGCCTTATCCGATCGAAAGATGACAGAGGTCGCTGCATCGACAAAAGCAGGACTCATCTTGATGCACATGCACCAAACACCTCGCACGATGCAGACGGCACCGAATTATCCGAATGATGATGTGGTCAGCGCTGTTGCAAATTTTTTATCCGCAGCTCGCGATAAGGCTCTGCAACACGGCGTGCGAGAAAATGCCATCGTTCTCGACCCTGGCATTGGCTTTGGCAAAACGGCCACGCATAATTTTTCTCTGATCAACGCCATCCCTCGATTGAACGAGCTCGGAGCACCACTTCTCATCGGTCATTCTCGAAAATGGTTTCTCAACAATGTCCCTGGCGACTACTCTCCAGAAGCTCTCAAAGAGCGCTTCATCCCTAGCATTGCGATTACTAGTATTGCCCGCTATCATGGCGCCATGCTTTTTCGGGTGCACGATCCTCGCGCTCATCGAGAAGCCTTACGAACTGTAGAAACACTTCTTTCCTGCCATGATTAACCTCACAACATTCTTCACTTTCCTAAGTGATAATTGGACAGCAGGTCTTGAGATCCTCATTTTAGCGATTCTTTTTTACTACGCCTATCTCTACCTCAAAAAAATTCATGGCGCCAGCATCCTCATATGGGTGGGATTAACTTTTATTGCCTTAACATTTACAGCTCAAATTTTTGACTTGGCGATTCTCAATTGGTTGTTAAAAAATGTTTCTGCTTTCATCGCGATGGCTCTTGTTGTCATCTTTCAGCCCGAATTGCGACGAGCGCTCAACGAGTTTGGAATTCATCGCCTTTTCACTTCAGCATCGCAACGCCGTGAAGCCATTGAAGACTTAACCGACCTTGTCTTTGCACTCTCTGCAAAAGGCTTCGGAGCTCTTATTGCACTTGAACGAGACATGAGCCTTGCCACTTTTGCTGAAACAGGAATCAAAATTGATGCTGTTTTTTCGAAGGAACTCATCACGACTATTTTTTATCCAAAAACATTGCTTCACGATGGAGGTCTGATCATTGGCGATGGACGCATCGTGGCAACAAGCTGTATTTTCCCACTTTCTCAACGCGATGATCTCGATCGCACCTTAGGATTGCGTCATCGAGCTGGATTAGGATTGAGCGAGGAAACGGACGCCATTGTTCTCGTCATTTCTGAGGAAACAGGGAACGTCTCCATTTGTCACGGAGGCATTATCGAGCGCAACCTCAATGAAGAAGCCTTTCAAAAATGCCTCCAGCAGCTGATGCTGCGCGGGGAAAAAGAATCTCAGAATTTATAAAAAACCTTCAGCCCTCAGCCTTCCGCCTTTAGCCTCTTACTTTTGCGGTAACTTCTTTTTTCTATGACTCAACGAAAACTTTTCGGAACTGATGGCATTCGTGGGATCGCCAATCGCGATCCGATGACCCCTGAAAATGCTTTCCGCCTGGGAAGAGCATTCACACTTTTTTTAAAAAACAACTCCTCGCTTCCTTCCGCAGAACCGCCGCGAGTTGTCATAGGGCGCGACACGCGACGCTCGGGAGAGATGTTAGAAGCGGCTCTTGTGGCCGGCCTAACCTCTGCTGGAGCGAACGTCTTGCTTACTGGCGTTCTACCAACGCCTGGCGTAGCTCTTCTCACCCGTGAAGAAAAAGCCGCTGCAGGGGTCATGATTTCGGCTTCGCATAATCCGGCTGAAGATAACGGCCTCAAACTGTTTCAACATGATGGTACAAAGTTTGATGATGCAGCAGAGTCACGGATCGAGGAATTGATATTTCAAGAACCGAATGACTCAGAACGCCCTATTGGAGCTAGGATCGGCGTGACACAAATTCTCTGCGACGCAACAGATCGTTATCTTGCGGCCTGCAAAAAAACAGCAGCTTCACTCTCGCTAGCAGGCTGTACAATTGCTCTCGACATGGCCAATGGTGCAGCTTCGCAGACGACGCCAAAAATTTTACGCGCTCTGGGAGCCACAGTGCATCTTTTTCATGCAAGCCCTAACGGGATGAACATCAACCTCAATTGTGGCAGCACGCACGGGGAAGAAATTAGTCGTCTTGTTCGTGAAACAGGAAGTCACATCGGCCTCGCCCATGACGGCGATGCCGATCGTTTGTTGCTTTGCGACGAAGAAGGCAACTTGGTTGATGGAGATGAAATCCTAGCGATGATTGGCCTAGCGGCATTGCGTGCTGGCTCATTAAAAAAGAAAACACTCGTTGCAACGGTGATGAGCAATTTTGGATTAGATGAAACGCTTGCTGCAGCAGGTGGAAAAGTTTTACGCACGCCGGTTGGCGATCGCTACGTGATGGAAGCGATGTTGCAAGATGATTTGAACATCGGAGGAGAACAGAGCGGCCATCTGATTTTCCGAGATCACAGCACCACAGGTGATGGCCTCGTGGCAGCGTTGCAAATTTTGAAATTAATGCAGGAAAGCAAAAAGCCATTGAGCCATTTGCGCCGTTGCCTCAACAAATATCCTCAAGTACAACACAATATCCGTATTGGAAAAAAAATCCCTCTTGAAGAAGTTCGCTCAATGATTCCAGTCATTGGAGAAATTGAAAAAGAACTAGAAGGCCAAGGACGTCTGCTCTTGCGCTATTCAGGAACAGAACCTCTCTTGCGGTTGCTTCTTGAAGGAAAGGATGCTCAACGGATGAAACAACAAGGTGAGCAAATCAAACTAGCATTGGAATCGCTTATTTGAAATAGGCTCTGTTTTAGTGTTATGATTCCGGAAGCTTGATGAATTCTAGTGTTTCAGACGAAGGTCATGACTTTTTCTATACATCAAACAACAATAGACCTGCATTTTCAAAAACGACTCACTTTTGGCTCTACTTATCGGCTCATCTGAACGGATACCGTACCCATAAGATTTTTATCATACTGATGTGCGCCCGGCAGGATTTGAACCTGCGACCAAGGGATTAGAAATCCCCTGCTCTATCCCCTGAGCTACGGACGCATTCTAGGGTACAGAGTACAGACTACAGGAAAAACTTCAACTCAAACTTCTTTTTCACATAGAGGGTATTAAATTAAAAAGGGCGCGTTAGAAGCGTAGAAATTTTTTCAATTTAGTACACTATAGGTGGCAGTTCCTCATATTTTTCCCTGTAACCTACAACCTACAACCTATAACCTACTGCGATGCTTTCTTTCATTCTACGTCGACTGGGACTTAGTGTTGTTTTGCTTTTTCTGATCAGCTTCATTTCCTTTTTCATCATCACACTGACCCCAGGAAGTCCTTATCCATGGGGCGAGATGAATCCTAAAATTTCTCCCGAAGTTAAAGCTGCCTTTCGGAAAAAATTTCATCTTGATCTTCCACTCCATCAACAATACGCGATGATGCTCCATGATCTTTTCACAGGCGAGTTGCGTAGCATGAAGGATGATCTTCCCGTGATGAACAAAATTTCCACTCGTCTTCCTGCAACGCTTTCTCTCAACATCATGGCAATTCTTTTTTCTCTCTCTTTCGGAACACTACTTGGACTCTATGGAGCACTCTATCGCGGAAATTGGAAAGATATGATTCTCTCCTTTCTCTCATTTCTTTTTATCGCACTACCGGGATTTTGGATTTCTTATTTGCTGGTGCTCACGCTTGTAAAACATGTTGGAATTCCTATTTTGGGAACGCACAGTTATGGGATTGAATTCCCTAATCATCTTGCGCTCTGGCTCGATCGCCTCTGGCATTTAATGTTACCAGCGATTGTTCTTTCGCTCGCTGGCATTGCGACGCAGTCCCGCTACCTCCGCTCGAGCATGATAGAAACGCTGCAAGAAAATTATATCCTCACCGCTCGTGCCAAAGGCCTCGCTCCAACGGTGGTCCTTTATCAACATGCACTGAGAAATTCTCTCCGCCCTCTTATCACCGGCATTGGAATGCTCTTGCCGATTCTCATCAGCGGCTCTGTGATTATCGAAACGATTTTTGCTTATCCCGGCATGGGCCAACTCGGATACCAAGCCGTGCTCGAACGCGACTATCCCATTTTGGTCACGCTGAATTTTATTGTCGCCACGATGGTGCTTTTAGGAAATCTCCTCTCCGACCTTCTCTATGCCTGGGTTGATCCAAGGGTGAGGCTGGAATAAGAATAGGCCAAAGACTGAAGGAAAAACATTCGAACTAGACGTCTTTATTTGAAATTGAATAATTCAACCATCGCCCATAAAAAAATTAAAACTTAATTTTTAAGCATGTCCTCATTCAGCGGCCTCCAGCCTTCATCCTCCAACATTCAGCCTGACTACCAACAGCGTGTTGGCAGTCACCCTTTTTGTAAAAACAAAATCGCTTTACTGGCTCTTAGCGTTATTCTTTTTTTGACATTAGTCGCAGCTGCAACACTCCTTCTTAGCTGGCTTGGACTTCCATGGCCGATGAATCCTAATGCCACAGACCTATCACAAAAATTACTCCCCCCTAGCCCACTACATTGGTTGGGAACAGATCATTTAGGACGTGATGTTTTTTCTCGAATGCTTCACGGAGCCCCTATTTCCCTAACGGTTGGGTTCACAGCTGTAATCGTTTCACTTTCTATAGGTGTCGTCATCGGATCGATTGCAGGTTTTTGCGGAGGCAAAGTAGATCAATTTTTAATGCGACTGGTAGACGCTTTTCTTTGCTTCCCAACTTTTTTTCTCATTCTCACCGTTGTCGCACTCCTCGGTCCTAGCCTCATGAATATCGTGCTCGTCATCGGTCTTGTCAGTTGGACAGGGACAGCTCGTTTGGTCCGTGGAGAGTTTTTAACCTTGCGAGAAACTCCATATGTTCAAGCCGCTTTTACGCTCGGCCAAAATTCTTCCACAATTATTTTTAGACATATTCTTCCCAATGCAGCAGCGGTCATCCTCATCACCGCGGTCTTAGGGATTCCCGAGGTAATCCTCGCCGAAGCGGGTTTAAGTTTTCTCGGTTTTGGCGTTCAACCTCCGCAAGCAACTTGGGGAAATATTATTGCCGATGGAAAAGCTTATCTTCTCGAAGCCTGGTGGTTGATTTTATTTCCTGGTTTTGCGATTTTTGTTACCGCGCTTTCGTTTTACCTTGTTGGCGATTCACTGCGAGAGGCGGGGGAGAAATAAAATTAATAGCCGCAAAAGAACGCAAAAGAACGCAAAGAAAAATTGAAGATAGGAGATAGAAGATGGAAGATAGGAGTTGTGGTTTGCTAGCGCAAACATCATTAAGCTTGCCGAAGGCCTCGACTTCCATCTTCCATCTTCCATCTCCTATCTTCCATCTTCTAAAAACTTTCGCCATGCCAACAGCAACTCAAACTCTACTCAAAGTCTCCAATCTCAACATTGGATTTGCAACCGAAGAAGGAATCGTCCCCGCAGTGCACGATGTCTCTTTTTCATTGCGACGAGGAGAAACACTGGCTCTTGTTGGCGAAAGTGGCAGTGGAAAAAGCGCTACCGCCCTCGCCATCACACGCCTCCTACCCTCGCCACCTGCTGTTTATCAAGGGGGAGAAGTGCTCTTTGAAGCGACTGATTTGCTAACACTTCCTGAAAAAAAATTGCGCACCTACCGTGGCTGTCGGATCGCTTATGTTTTTCAAGAAGCTTCCACGTCACTTAATCCGGTTTACACCATTCGAAGTCAGATGAGAGAAATGCTGCGACTTCATCGTCCTGACGTACAAGACTTCGATACTGAAATCATTCACTGGCTTGACATGGTAGGCATCACTAACTCCAAAGATCGCCTCAAAGCCTATCCACATCAGCTCAGCGGCGGCATGCAACAACGTGTCATGATAGCGATGGCTCTCTCAGCAAAGCCTGACCTTCTCATTGCGGATGAGCCAACAACGGCACTCGATGTCACCATTCAGGCACAAATTTTGACATTATTGCGCGAACTTCAAAAAAAACTTGGCATGACGATGATCCTCATTACTCACAACCTTGCAATCATCCGCGATCTTGCTCATCAAGTAGCAGTGATGCATCATGGAAACATCGTTGAACAAGGGCCAACAAAGCAAATCTTACAAAACCCTCAGCATCCCTACACCAAAGCGCTGCTAGCGTGCATTCCACGTCTGGATCAGCATTGCCATCGCCTATCCACCATCAATTGCATGTAGAAAATATCACTCAAAAGTTTAAGGAGTGTAGTTTAAGTTTATAGTGTATTAAATTGAAAAGGGCATGTTAGAAGCGCGATTTGAACTTAAACTTAAACTACACTCCTTAAACTTTTTGAAGGCAATACAGGGTATGGAACAAAATTTTACTTCTCAATGCTTATCATCGATTACTAGCGGCCCCCCCTCCCTCTCCATCATCATTCCTGCTCGAAACGAAGCACAGCGTTTGCCAAAAACGATTGCGCAACTTCAAGATTTTTTTCGCTATCATCCATGGACCTTGGAAATAATTCCTGTGATTCAAGGGAATGATGAAACAATTTCTTTAATTTGCGAATTAGCAAAAAAAGATCCGCGCATCAAACCGCTTATCGACCCGCAAGGCCGTGGCAAAGGGCGTGCAGTCCGTTGTGGTGTAGAACGAGCTCAGGGCGAAATTATTCTCTTCATCGATGCTGATCTTAACGTGCCCCCCCATTGCCTCGCTCGCTTACTGGAACAATTTCAATCAACACCCCCTTGCGATATTTTGATTGGAAGCCGTCGCCATCCTCAAAGCAAGATCATCCATCCACAACCATGGCACCGACAACTCTTGAACGGTGCCTTTAATTTTTTACTACGCTCATGGCATCTGACGAAATTTCGGGACACTCAATGCGGCTGCAAATTGTTCCGTCGTGATGTGGCCAAAGTTCTTTTTTCTTATTCGATGGTTAACGGATTTGCTTTTGACGTTGAAATTCTCGTCCTTGCAAAAAACTTTGGATATCAGGTCGCAGAAGCTCCCGTAGAATGGGCGGACACAAGCCACTCTCATTTCAAGATTTTTAGAGATGGACTACAATCTTTGGAGGATGCTTGGAATCTTACCGAGTATCGATCATGACTTCATTTGCTGTCTTAAAATGCATTTTGGCAATTGTTGGCAAGATCGTCACTCCATGAGCTTGGGCCAATTGGCTGGCAGTGGTTTTGACTTTTGCGGAAACTCCTTTTGCAAGAACGACGTTAAGCTCTCTTCCTCGCTGTTCTAGCCAATCAATAAAGCCTTCACGAGCCAAAATAGAAGCCGCTGCAACAGCGTAGTCTGATTCGGCCTTCGTCCGTTGTGTGAGCTGAAGTTTTTTTCCTTTTTCCAACAGCGCTCGTTGCAGTACGCGCTCATTCGCAAATTTATCGGAGAGAGCTCGCGGACAACCAGGAACTTTGGCACAGAGATTTTCCAATACACGAGCATGTCCCCAAGCAAGGAGCGTGTTGAGATTGCCAATTTTTTCGTAGAGTTGATTATATTTTTGAGGCGTGATGACAATCCGATCCCAAGGTGCTTGCGAACCTTTAATCGCAGCCGCGAGCTCGCGAATTTTCTTATCACTCCCAATTCCTTTGCTATCGCGGATCCCGAGCTCTTGAAATTTTTTAGCGAGCCGTTCATCCGTGTAAACTCCCGCAATAACGAGAGGCCCCAAAAAATCTCCCTTCCCACTCTCATCAACACCAAAGTGAGGTTCAAAAAGTTCGGGTGCATGCACCTCGTCATAACCGAGTAAAGCTTGTCCTGTCACTTCAGGTTCTAAAATAAAAGTGATGAAATCTTCAATCCCTCGTCCTTGCAAGAGAAGCTTGGGCCCCTTTTCATAAACAGCAACATTCAACCGATCTTTCTTCGCAGAAAAAATCGTGTAAGGCTTGGTCTCAAACTCAAACCCACGTTCTTGCAAGAGGACGCGGAGCTTGGCGGCTTGTTGCGGTGTGAGCAAAACTGTATGCGAATGCAGATTCATAAAAAGAAGAATAGCCACAAAGAAAACAAAGAGCACAAAAAAAGAATGCTACTCAGAAGGTTTCTTTTGTGTTCTTTGTGTTCTTTGTGGCTATTCTTCTTCATGCAACATGAGCTTCTAAAATGGTTCCGCAAGTACGGTCGTCATGACTTGCCGTGGAGGCAGTCACCAACGCCTTACGACGTATTGGTCTCGGAGTTCATGTTGCAACAAACTACAGTCGCAACGATTATTCCCCGCTTTCAAGAATGGATGAAACGCTTTCCGACTTTAAAAGCTCTATCAAGAGCTTCAGAAGCCGATGTCCTCTCAGCTTGGCAAGGGCTTGGTTACTATGCACGCGCCAGACGACTTCATCAAGTTGCACAGGTGATCGTAAGCAACCATCAAGAAAAAATCCCTCAAGATCTTGAGACACTCTTGACACTTCCAGGCATCGGACCTTACACCGCTGCTGCTCTGCTCGCCTTTGCTTTTGATCAGCCAACAGTCGTCCTCGATACCAACATCGTGCGTGTTATTGCGCGCTTTCACAACATCACGGAACCCATTGATTCGAAAAAAGGAAAAGAACAAATCGCTGAAGCAGCTCACAAGATGCTCCCTAAAAAAAACGGCTACGCCTTTGCTTCTGCTTTGATGGATCTGGGCGCCGCAATCTGCACCGCCTCCAATCCACAATGCAATCTCTGTCCTCTCTCTGCAAACTGCCTTGCAGAAAATCCAGCGTCACTCCCAAGAAAAAAGCCAAAACCATCGATCACACAAAAAAAAGAATCTCGTCTTTTTTATCAAGAAGATCATTGCATTTATTTGGAACAATCTACGGGCTCCCATTGGAAGGGCCTCTGGATCTTACCCCTTGCCAGGACTATCCCTTCTCACAAAAACTTTCTCACTTCGATTACCTACCCGATTACGCGCTATCGCATCACCATGAAACTTTATCGCGGCACAGACATTCCTTCAAAAAATCTCCATCCTTTTTCAAAAGAAGAATTACAAACCCTCGCCATTCCCTCCCCTCATCGCAGGGCGATTGAGAAATTGCAGTTATTTTTTTGATTGAGATTTTTCCGGTGGCTTTGGTGGTTTTGGTTCGTTTTCTGGAACTGCTAGTATAGTGTATTAAATTGAAAAGGGCATGTTAGAAGCGCTGAAATTTTTTCATTAGCTAAAACTAAAAACTTCATGCCTGTTTTATGCTCCAAGAGCAAAACATTCATCGAAGGAGAATGTTCTTGGCCAGGGGGAATACTCCCCTGAAGATTCATAATCCATGGATTGTCTCGCTCTCTTGGTTCTCTCACGTCATTTTTTATTGTGACAAAAAAAGGTTCATTTTTTTCACTAAAACCTTTTTCAACAGCAGCTCGAGCCTCTTCCAAAATTAAAGGTAAAAACTGATCGTAGTATGTTACACGAGAATCATTGGCAAGAGGCAGTGGCTCTGAGGAAGAAGCTTCTTCCAACGGCGTTTTAATGGATCCCAAACGCCAACTTACAACATGTTGTGTAAAATCCCTCTCCTCTTGGGTGTCATCCTCTTCATAATAAGCTCTTCTCTCTGGAGGACGACCATAGCTCGTTCGAGCACCACCAAACATCATTAGTGGCGATACATCTTGGTCGCTCTCTTTTTCTTGAGCTACTTCAAAGACTCCTTCTCAATCTTGAATTTGATTACAAAATTCATTAAAAAAATCTGATTTCAGATTCTCAACTTCTTTGCCATCACAAGCTCTCATCGGCTGAATTTGAGCCTGTAAGAATGATATTACACAAACAAAGAAAAATAAAAAAGCGCTTTGGGTTTCATTTGGTTTTATAATTTTCAGGTATGCAAATCTACTCAACATGCTAAAAATTAAAAGGCTTTTCTAGCCTGTTGCCTCATAACTCCTGTTGCCTCATAAGTTTTGACACCCGAGGCGGGAAAATCAAGTAGGTAAAAATAAGACGTTGACTCATAAAGGATGACACCGGCAACCAAGAAGGATGCCAATGTCAC
>VHCR01000035.1 GCA_016871655.1 Verrucomicrobiota bacterium | reverse complement strand
ATTCACTTAGGAAATGTGAGGACACGAGCGTTGCTTACTACTCGCAATGTACAAACTCAAGATCAACTGATTCAAGGACCAAGAAAAACCATGGAAGAGAAGAATCAAAAAAAGCAAGGTACGGTCAATCAAAATCTATCAAAAATCAGTGATAAATTAACCTCCTTATTTAGTAAAAAAAATTTTGTGACAGAAGGAACACATCAACTTCAAAGTTCAACGACTGTTTCAAATCCGACTTTAGCCAATCAGAATGTCTATCCAATAACAGGAAATATCGCGGCATCGACTCAAACGAACACAGCGGTCTCCCTGCAGACTGGGCAGACTCCCGCGGAAGCAGCTATTAACATTATTAATCTCAATTCCTCTGAGCTGGCCCAGCAAATACCCGTTGCACTTAACCAATCGATTAGAACGCTAAAGAAGATAAGCGAAAAAATTACTCAACAGCCTGTTAATGCTTCGTTGCTCTAACTAGAGTGTATTAAATTGAAAAGGGCACGCGATAAGCTTGCTCTTTTTCCTTAGAACTGCGTTCTCAGATCTCACGTTATCTTCGGATAGCGTTTCGGTCTTCGGCCTTGTTCTAAGAAAAAATTTCAGCGCTTCTAACATGCCCTTTTCAATTTAATACACTATAGAGTGTGTCCAAAAGTGAACTGTTTTTGAAAATAAAAACCTATTTTGGTTTGAGAACCGTCTCAGTTGTAGAAGAAGATTACAGATTACAGGTCACAGCGTTTCAGGAAAAAATCTTGCCTGTCTCAAAAAAATTTATTTTTTTGGACACAGTCTAACTAGCAGGGGGTGCAGGAGGAGCAAGCCTGATCCAAGTGTCGAGATGATTTAGAAAAAGATTTAAGTGATTATTAAACTCCACTTCACGAGTGAAAGAAGTGACATCTAACCAAAAAATAATCCGCTTTTGTTCTTCATCCCATGATAGCGTTCCTTCTGTTAATCCCAATCGATTATTAGCTGCTTTCAATAAATGAAATGCCTCGTAATCTTCGTGGACGAGTAGAGGCTCGACCACAACTCCGACAAGGTAGACACGAGAACCGTTTCCTTGAAGCTCTAAAGTGACGGCATTATCAATGACCAGCTCCAATAAAGGAGGACGAATCTCCTCGGTAGAGAACTGATAACGATTAGCCAAAAACCCAGCGAGCTCAGTAAATGGGCTTTGTTCAAGTGAGGGCATTTTTTTGAAAAGAAGTTGTAACTACCAATGGCATTCCATGGCATTGGTAGTTACAAAGAATTAATATTTCCAAAAATATTGATTACGCAGCTGATCCATGAAGCTGTCCTAATGTCTCAGAGCTTAATTGACTCATGTTAGCGAGGGTATCTCCTGCAGCTGTAATAGAAGCATTCATGTCACCTAGTACATCATTGATTTGAGAACTAGACAGAGCAATTTGGTCATTAATGTCTACTGTTGCCGCTTTAGCTCGAAGCAAGTTTGCTTGGTCCTCTATAGCTATTTTTTTTAGCTTGGTAGCGTTATATTGCATGACCTGTCCAGTGGTTGTTAGAACAGCCATTGTCAATTCAGCTGACATCTGGATGATTTTTACTGGTGACATAGTTGCTAAATTATTATAGAGCTTTTGTGCTGCTTGTTGAATATTTTCAGACAAGCTACTAGTTTCTTTTGCAGAAGCTGCATCTTCTGCAAGAGCGTCATCTTCTGAGCTGGTGCGGCCAGCAAGTTTTGCAATAACTTTAGAAACAGCTGCAAGGCTAGTGTTCATTGCTTCGAGAGGGTCTTGGGCCGCCTTCATGACAGATACTCCGGCATCGTACATGCTCTCTCCAGCGTTCTTTGCACTATCAGCAAGACTTCTTGCGCCACTGGCCATGGAGTCTAATGCTGTATCAACTATACTTGCCACCGTCATTTTCGAGATGTTTGTCCATATGGAGTTAGCGCCGGAAACCATTTGGTCTTTAATGCTTGCCTGGAAAGCGGCGCGCCCTTTTGGGCTGGCCATGGCATTTTTAAAGCGCGTTGTATCACTAGCCCAATCACTCCATGAACCCTCTTTAGAAAAGGCTTCTCTTCTGGCAGAGTTTACAGCATTTTCAGATGCAGCAGAATTATGAGCGGAAGCTTTAGAAGAATCTTCAGCGGAAGTCAAAGTCGAATCTTCAGCGGAATTTTCAACCTCTTTTTTTGCGACGTCTTTAGCTGTATTTTCGCTTAGAGTTGTAGTTGCAGATTCAGTTCCAGCATCAGCACCATCTTCAGCAGCATCAATTGCTACTCTAACAGCCACAGTTGTCATATCAGCCGCCATCTCACCGACAGCAGCAACACCACCAGTTGCAACGCATGCTGCAGCTACAATAATCAGTGTTGCCATAATATTGGCAACTTGCTTTGGCATGCCTGGAAACATTTGTGTTAATGCACCAGCAAGTTCATTAGCGAGTTTGGGATCGGCAGTCATAATGCAACCCGCAATTCCTGCGCCAATTAACATAGGATCAGCAGTTACGCAACCAACGACAATCATTGCAATATTGACAACCCAACTAAAAGCTTTGGCGACCGAGCTTTTATTATTGGCGCTATTTTTAGCGGCAACGTATTTCTGAATATCAGTAATTTCGGTTGAATATTTTTGAGCCAAGGTATTATTCATACCATTGTTAGCAGCAACCATGTCGCTAACTGTATTCAATTGTAGAGTCGAAGAAAGCTCTCCAGACTCAGCAACCATTCCAAAAACATTTGGCCCTGGAGGTAGCGCTGGAGCTCCATTCGTATCAACATAGCTTGTTGATGACGAAGTGCTGCTTGTTGATGATGAAGTGCTGCTTGTTGATGAAGTAGATGTACTCGTGTCAACTTTGAGTGTAAACTGTGAGGATAACTGAGTGGAGCTTACAGCAGTCGAGGATTTTGTGCCTTCACCTTTTTGCAGTCCCGAGGCAGCTGTGCCCATGTAGACACCTTCACCTTGTGTTGAGTGACCGCCACCTGAGTGCCCATCTTTTTTTCCTTTCGCTCCTCCCTCCCGAGCAACCACTTGTTGATCGTTACTTAATCCAGCAATTGCTGCTTGAAGAGCACCTTCATCATCAGTGCTTGAAGTATCATTATCATTTGTAGATAAGCTAGGATCAGCCATGGAATCTTGCGTCGCTCCTAAAACTTGACCCAAGGTAGCATTGATATTTTGACCGGTTGAATTGATATTTTGACCGGTTGATGTTTGTGCTGTTTGCAAAGAAGCATAGGCGCTGGTGCTGCTCCCTGGTGCAGCTGGCACCCCTCCCGAACCTTGATTTTGTGCAGGTTTATCGGGTGTACCAGTAGTTGATTGAGTGTTTTCAGCAGTGCCTTGAAGGGCAAAAAAATCAGGATTAAAAGAGTTAGAAATAGAAGTGCCCATAAAAAAATCAAAAAGTAAGGAGTTTAATGAGTAAAGTTAAGACGGCTATTAAGAATTTTTCTGTTCAGCAATAATTTTTTTTAAAGCATCTCTTAAAAACTCCGCTCGCTTTTTAAGCTCTGTATGTTCTGGTTTTTTTGAGGAAAGTAAAATTACTGCTTCCAAACAAGCGAGTGCTTTTTCGTAGTTTTTAAGAGCAATATAACAATCAAAAGCATGGAGTGCAGGGATTGGATCATCAGCATTAAGAATCGCAGCAAAAGAATAACAAGTCAGCGCTTGCTCATATTGCTTTAACATTTCATAGCAGCCAGCTGCTCCCAGCCAGCCTCTTTGATCTGCCGAATGATAAAAAGTTAATCCTTTGAAAAGAGGGAGAGCCTCTTTGTATTTTGCTTGAGAGTAAAAATAGTAACCTTCAGCGTAGAGAGCATCCATGTGCTTTTGCTCAAGACCGCGAGTAATAAATAGAGGTATGTTCTTACTTAGTGCTTGATAGGCTGTCTCAGCCATGATTTCAGCTTGTTCATCTTGCGAGAGAGAAGCTAATGGTTTATTAGATTGGTTTTTAGTAGTCATAGGAAGATTTATTGAATGATTGGAGTTTCTATTTTTTGTAGTTTTTGGAATGGAATAGCAAGCAAAATTTAAAGACACACTCCTAACCCAAATATTTTACGGTGAATGCAACTCGCTTGCTCCCGCGAAGCTCGCCTTTACGGGCTGCCTTCGGGAGTGGATCCGACGGTTGCCACGCCGCAAGTATGAGCGATGCCTCGCGATAATTTATCCTGAAATATGCGAGTTAATCGCTCTAAATATTATTGATGATAGATTGCATAATGGAAGAGAGTGTTCCAATAATCTGTCCTGCTAATGACACCTGGCTTTGAAGGGTTGTCACCGCGTTGTTCATGAATGTTTGAGAATTAGCGAGATCGTTATTTTGAACAGTAATAAGCGATTGGACCTGAGTTACTGCAACGGAAGAGTTCGTAATGACAGTGCCTCCATAGGTTACCGAGAGGTAAATATTCACTTCTTGCAAGTAGGTGTAGCCAGGAAAATCAGTCAATTGACTTCCTGTCCATCCTTGGGCAGTTGTTTCCCAGTACCACGAAAAATAGGTGACGGTAATAGTCCCGTGACCTTTTGCGTCAGTGCCAGTCTGTGAAACGCTGTTTAATGCCGCAGTGAGATTGGCAATGTTAACTTGATAAGAAAGAGATTGACTATAATAACTACTAACCTGTTCGTTCTGATAAATAATAATCGAATTAGTCGTGTCAATAAGGCCTGTATAGACATTACTTCCCATAATGTTAACAAAGGAAGAACTTCCAACAACTAAAGCTCCAGGAGATAAAGCCTGGGAAGAAGAAAAAATTGTTGTGTCAGCGATTCCAAGTTGGCTCGTAAAGATGGTCAAGCCAGAAATCTGATTGTCACCTATCCATGTCCAGTCACCAAGCTCATTGACCCAGGTGGCAACGATGTAGCTAGAATATTCAAATTTCTGCGTTTCTTCATACAGGTAAGTATTCCAAGTATCGATTCCGCCATTGGTGCTTGCAATAAGAGGCTGGGTTTCTGTTCCAAAACGAACGCTATAAGTTACTGGCTGTAACTGAAAATAGCTTGCATAAAAAGTTTCAAATGTAGAGAACTGGGTTGAGATAACGTTTTGAATGGAAAAAAACCTCATTGTCGAGAAGGCAACCTCGCCATCGATAACTGTTCCTCCAGTTACCTCCGATTGTAGGTTTCCATAGTTGGTTTGAAAATTAACTGGTCCAGCAGTGCCTAATAACGTTGAAGCATAGAATGTCTGTACAGGGAAACTATAAAAAGTAAACGACTGGTAGATGCTAGGATTAAAATAGGGATAAAGAGTTGTCTTGATCGGAACGCCTGTGGTGCGGAGGGGATTAGTTCCGATAAAGTTCCCGGTATTATCGAGGGGATTAAAATAAAGTGGTTGCATGATATCAGAAAATTAAACTCTCTTTACTAGCAAGGAGGGACGAAGCTTATTAGAAAATACTTCACGTGGTTTTTCAAATTTTTTCCTAACATGAGAATGTTGCAGGAGGTTTTTTACAGCCTTCAGATAACAAGTATAAAAATGGCTTTCAACGCCATCATATTTTTCTGCAATATCAATCCATTCATCAAGACTCATTCCTGAAGACTTAATAAAATTTTCTAAATCGTCCCAGGTGGAAAGTGATTGCGAGAATAATTCTTCTGTTCGATTAAATTGATGTTTAGAAAGTGGGGAAAGACCTGGCGGATGTTCTGGCATGATTTAAAGTGACAGGAAGCAGGTTATATGGTGTACAAAAGATTCTCATTACACTTGGTTGTTCAGAAGGCTTTGGATGCCAGAAACGCTTTTTGCCGCAATTTGCCCCATCAGCTGCCAACCAAGAGAAGCTTGAATGACTTGGACTTGGGCTGCCAGAATAGCAGTGGGATCCTCAGGACCTCCCACTTTACTCAGATAATGAGGAAGATCTTCAAATAAGTTTGCAGAATCAAGTCCCATTGTAGGCGACATATTAACAGGCGGTTCTGCCGGAGCCTTCACGGCATCAGGTCCCATCGTGTAAAAAGCTTCTACATCAGCAGGGAGGGAGGAGTGAGCATCAAGACCGAGTTGCTGATGAATAGCATCCTTCAGTTGATTGGAATTTAACTGCTGATCTGCAGTATTAGCAGCAGCATGGAGGTGCTGTGCTTGACTCGCTAGAGCAGATGAGGCTGCTGAAAGTGTGGCAGGAATCATGAGGACGCTTAAGAGATTAAGAGATTAGAATAAACCAGAAGGTTTTATTAATTGAGTAAAAAAATTGTATTGCGTCTAACCCGGATCTTTCATCGTGAATCGAACTCGCTCGCTCCCGTGAGGCTCGGACCTGTGGTCTGCCTTTGGCAGTTGATCTGGCCGCTGCCATGCGAGACGTATGTGCTGCGTCTTGCGAGAGCCTGATGGAGACTGCGTTGGAATCGGGTTTTTGCTTGGGCGGTATGTCTAATATACCTTTGCGCCAAAATCCTTATCCGCCTTGTCTACATCATGCTGTGCTACGCCTTGCGACGATTCAGTGTGAAATATTCGGGTTCAAATAATATGTAGTTTTGAAAAATTATCTTTTCTTGTTTTAAAAACTTTTAAACTCTTTGCCCGTTCAGCTCTTAAACGTCTCCCTTTACGGCTTATTACCGTAATCTATTTCTTTGCGAGCTTGATCATGATAAGCAAAAACACGTCGATCATGATCGAAAATTGATTGATTAAAACCTTTCCAATAAGCATCCCAGCTTGCGGCTGGAACAGAAGGGTCGCTATTTTCTTGAGAAGAATTCTGATTGTTTTCTGAAGCTGCTTCAGAAGCTTCTCCTAGACTCGCTTCAAACGCGGCTACATCTTCTGGAGAAGGCGCCGCATTTTGATTGATATGAAAGTTTTTTGGAAGAGATGCAGCCGAACCGATTTGAGAAACGCTCATAATGTTGTGATAAGGTTTTGGAACATATTCCTGGCGGGAAGATTTTTTTCTAGAGGTTGTTCATGCTCTTTAAAAAGCTGCTCTAATTCTTTTGGCTGCTTTGCTAAATAAAAAGCGAGGCCTCGTAAAGCGAGTGCAAAGTCTTTTAAAGAAGAAGAGGTCACAACTTTATTTTTTAACAATTGATGTGCTTCCGCAAATTGCCCACCCATGATCTTACAATAAGCCATACCAACCCGTGGATAAGCCTCTTCGGGCTCGACCAGGAGGAGCTGTCCAAAAAGAGCGTGTCCTTCCCATGGCAACACATTATTATGAGCCATCATTCCCATTTCCATGAACATCTGTCGATCTTCTTTACTGATCAAGCCTGCATGAGAAGTAGCCGCGTCAGTATGATGGGTTGAGTGATGATCAGTAGCGTGATGAGACATAAGGTCAATTAGATATTTTGAATGATAGCTTTGATGAGCGTTTCAAAAGAAGCATACATCTGTGAAGTTGATTGCACGGCGTTTTCATACTCACTCATCGTAAGCTGAACTTGAAGCAACGCAGCTGGATTACTGGCATCAACATTGAGGAGTGATGTTTGCAGCGCAATAAAAGTAGAAGCGACCTGCGGGAACATAACCGCAGCAATAAAGTTGAGGTTCATTCCGTACGTTGCGTATGGAGAAATCAATCCAGGCATCGGAGATCCTCCAGGGCCATAAAGGGACGTGATGTTATTAAACGCAGGATTCCAATAGGGAGGGGTAGTAGGTAATCCTGATGGTGAGCCAGCCATAAAAAGAAAAAGAGAGGAATTTTTTTATACGTTTTGAATGATGGCCTTGATCAAAGTTTCCATAGAAGCATACATCTGTGAAGTTGATTGCACCGCGTTTTCATACTCACTCATGGTGAGCTGCACTTGGAGTAAGGCAGAGGGATTGCTGGCATCAACGTTGAGGAGTGATGTCTGCAGCGCAATAAAAGTAGAAGCGACCTGTGGGAACATGACAGCACCAATGAAATTGAGATTCATTCCATAGGTCGCATAAGCAGAAACAACCGCTGATGAAAACGGAGAGTTGCTCAAAACAAAGGTCGTCTCTGTCAATTGCGAAAAAGCAGGATTGAAGAAGGGATAAATGGTCGGTAGTCCTTGAGGTGAGGCAGCCATAATGATGGATATCGGTTTTTAAAAAAATTCTGAAGGAGGGAGCAGAATAGGCGTTTTACAATTTAGCAATTAGAGTACTCGGTTTTAAAAAAATCAACAGAAATTTTTAAGGATGGAGACTGCCCATCGAAATTATAGTGTATGAAATTGAAAAGGGCACGCGATAAGCTTGCTCTTTTTCCTTAGAACTGCGTTCTCAGATCTCACGTTATCTTCGGATAGCGCTTCGATCTCCGGCCTTGTTCTAAGAAAAAATTTCAGCGCTTCTAACATGCCCTTTTCAATTTAATACACTATAACGTGTTGCCGAACATGACAAATCATCAAGAATTATTTTTTCTCCAAAATAACGATCCAAGAACCTTCTCCGGTCAGGATTGCTCGTGTTGGTGAGATGGCAAAGAAAATCACCTTCTTGCCATGGCTCTACAGCAAAAGGGAGGAGTTCTTGGGGAACAGCGTTGAGTGTTCTTCTTGGAAGGACATGAGTTATGGAGCGAAAGCAGGCCGCCGCTTCGCGGAGTGCATTTTGATCCCAGAGTGGAACATTGGCCCAATGAGTTTTTTTGAGGGCGAGTTCGACAATGGGAAGAGCATGAGGTGTGAGGATGAGTCCCGCCGTAGAAAAATCGTGTAGTGCTGCATCCACACCCCAGTCACGAGAGGCTGTAAATCCCGGGTTATGCGGAATTTTTTCTAAGGAAATTTCAGGATTTGTAACAAAAGAATCGGCATCAATCCAAAGAAGTCGATCAACCGTGGGCAATATTTCAAAAAGGACTCCAACCTTCGCCCATGCAGGATATTCGTTCGGTTTTGGTTCGAGCAAGATATTGGCAAATTCATAACCATGGCGCTGAGCGTATTCTTTTTTCGTGGCAGCCGTGATTTCCACAACAGACCTCATGTTTTCTGTCCAGGCAGTGAGTACGAGAGTTTTCATGGTAAAATCAAATTGAGAAGATCATTTTTAGAAGATGGAAGATAGAAGATGGAAGTCGAGGCCTTCGGCAAAAATTTATTTTGTCTGCGTTAGCAGATCACAACTCCTATCTTCCATCTTCTATCTCCTATCTTCAAAACTTTCTTTGCGGTTTTTGTTTTAATGAGCACCGAGGAACCGCTTGGCAATTAGCGGATCGTTAATAAACTGATCGATGTTTTTAGCGCGGAGCGCCATGATACCAATGTCTTGGTGTTCTGGTAAAAGTGACGTCAAATCCTCAACGCGGAAAGGCTCGATGGGCCATTCGTGCCAATAAATTGCATCTGCTTTTAGGTCTCGTAAGAACCACAAGAGGGCGTCTAACGGGTCTTCGATTTCTTCATAACAAATAAATTCAGCAGAAAGAAAGACGGCTCCTTCTTTCGTGATGGCAAAATTTCCTAGTCTCAAAAAATTGAGATGAAGATTGCGCAAGCGCAATTCGTAGATCAGTCGGATTGCCGCGCGGAGTAAGGTAAAGCGGTCTTCGGAAGAGAGGGGGAATGTTGGAAAGCGAGCTTGAGTTTGATGAAGGTCGAGGAGGAGGTGGTAGCCGGTATCATCTTCAGAACGGCCAATGAGCGTTGGAAGCTCGGGAGTAAGTCCACCAACAGAGCGCCACACTTCAGCCTCCCTAATATGAACGTTAGCCGCATTGAGATTGGCTGTTCGTTTTAAAAAAGTGCGTGCAGCACGATTGTCTCCAATCAAGAGTCTTCTTGTTTGGAGTGGGATGGTCGGTTTGTTCCATGGAAGCAGGCTTCCTTGAGGGCTGATATGTTCTGTTCCTTGCCAAGAAGGGTCATGAATACGGATGTCGGAGCAACTAAAAAAAGTTCCAGCAAGGGACAAAAACTTGCGTTGAGCCACGATGAAGTGAAAAAGTTTTTCTCCCTCTTCATATTCGCCAACCACTTTAAAGTCATAACGAGAAGCCAGCAAATCGTGACGTGGAGGGAGTTCTTCGGTGCTGGTGAAGAAAAGGAAATGAACTCTGTTACCTAACTCGCTAAGAGCTGAAACTAAATTAGGACCATCTTGACTAATCCACTGACTCCAAGGCTGACTATGGAACCAGATAGCATCAAAGGCATCAGCGGGAACGCTTGAGATGCTACTAAGTTGAAAATCGCAATGAGTGAATCCAATGGGCGGGTGTGACAGATTAGTTATGCCAGCATTTTCTAACTTTTTGGATAAGGCAAACATTCTTTCATTTCGCTCTATGGCGCCGATACGAGCCATGCGGCTTAGCACAAGTGCATTGAGGCCATATTTTGAACCGATTTCCATGATCGAACTAATTTTCCGAGGAAGTAAAAGTTCTGATTCCCATGCTTTGTAAGAGCTAATTTGCTTAGGAAGAGCTGCGAGGAAGTGAATAACCTGCGGATCTCGATTAGCCGCAGGAATACCCATGGACAAGGTCCACTGTTTTATAAAATCAATTTTATCAACTAAATGAATTTTTAAAAAGCTGTGCCAGCCTTCTAATTTTTGAATGAGCAATTGAATCTGATGCTCCACAGTGAGACGATTGGTTTCTGATATCGACTTTTGAACGACAATAAACTGAGCTTCAATTTGCTGACAGAAACCAGTGAGTTGCTCTACAAGAGCCATGAGATGTTTTTCCTCTTCTGAGGGAGGA
>VHCR01000034.1 GCA_016871655.1 Verrucomicrobiota bacterium | reverse complement strand
TGACAACGCTGCTAGCGCTAAAAATAACCAGTAGAAATTCCTAAAATTCAAACGTCATGGGTATACCACTTTCAATAAATAATGAGACTATAGGAGGCAGGGATTTTGATTTCTACCAAGGCGGAAGAGTGAAGCGCTATGCAGGCATAACGTCAGCTCTGAGAACGAAGCTAGGGATCAAAAGAACAAGTCACAATAGTCCGATTATTTATTGAAAGTGGTATTACAAGTTATAGAGCAAACAATCTTGTTTACAAAAGAAATCCGATAAAAATTCTTCCAGTCTTCAGCCTTCACCCCTCAGCCTTGCAAGAACCGCTTCAGTGGTCGCTTTCGTCAAAATGGGATCAACGATGGCGTGACGTGCAGCGTCAGGATCTTTGAGACCGTGGCCAGTGAGCGTGAGAACCATTGTCATTTTAGGTACTAATTTTTTACGAAGAGCTTCCGGCTGTGGCTGACGATGAAGAAAATATTTTAGCAATCCTGCAACGGGGGCCACACTTGCCGGCTCAGCGAAAATTCCTTCCTGGCTTGCTAGCCACTGTTGCGCCGCCAAAATTTCCTCATCAGAAACAATATCAAATGCTCCTCCCGATTCTTGCATGGCCGCCATTGCACCATCCCAGCTTGCTGGAAGGCCAATACGAATCGCGGTTGCAATTGTTTCTGGATGATCCATCGGCGCTCCATGAAAGAGCGGCGCAGCTCCAGCAGCCTGCATTCCGAGCATAATTGGAGATCGAGAGGTATATCCTCGTTGTTGAAACTCGCGATAACCTTTCCAATACGCAGTGATATTTCCGGCATTCCCTACTGGCAAGATGTGAAGATCTGGAACTCTCCCTAGCTCTTCAATGATTTCAAAAGCTGCCGTCTTTTGTCCTTCAATACGATCAGGATTTGTAGAGTTAACGACGACAAATTTTCCAGTCTTTTCTAATTCATGAACAATACGCAACGCATCATCAAAATTCCCTTCAATAGCAATCACCATCGCACCATAGATGTAGGCTTGAACCATCTTCCCTGCAGCAATGCGGCCTGCAGGGAGAATGACAACACATTTCATGTTGGCACGCGCTGCGTAAGCGGCAGCAGAGGCTGATGTATTGCCGGTCGAAGCGCAGAGCACTGTAGTTGCTCCTCGCTCTGCTGCTTTAGAAATAGCCATGGTCATGCCGCGATCTTTGAAAGAGCCTGTAGGATTTAAGCCCTCAAACTTGAGGTAGACTTCTCCTCCCGTCAACTGACTCAGCTTGGGTGAAAAAAGAAGCGGCGTGGAACCTTCGCTTAAAGAAATGATCGGCGTTTTCTCAGTTACTGGAAGATATTCGCGATAGCGATTGATAACGCCCATATCGTGCTTTGTCATTTTTTAGCTCTAGTTATACCGATTCTACATTAAAAAGAACCGGTGTTGATTTGACACAGGAAAGGTTTTTAATTTTTTCCAAGGCATTAGACATTTTCCCATAAGCTGCCTCATGAGTCATAAAAACAAGATCTGTTTTATTTTTGTCTTTCGCTTTTGGTTGGATAACGGAGGCAATGCCAATACCCGCTTCTCCAAAAATAGTGGCAATTTTTGCCAGCACACCCGGTTGATCATCCACCGCCACTCGCAAGTAATAACAAGCATGCACATCTTGAGGAGCTTTGCTTGCGCCATAAAGTGAATGCGAGGAAAAGCCAACATGTCGAGCGGGCGACTCTAAGGCAAAAGCAGCTTCAACAAGATCACCAACTACGGAGCTGGCAGTTGGTTTACGCCCAGCTCCTTTTCCATAAAAGAGGGCCTCTCCAACGAGATCACCTTTGACAGCAATGGCATTAAAAGCACCATTCACGGAAGCCAAAACACTATTTTTTGAAACAAGAGTCGGAGCAACAGTCACCTCAATAGAATGATCTGCCGCAGCGCGAATCGTTGCCAAGAGTTTGATGACATAGCCAAAATCACGCGCAAAGAAAACATCTGTTGCAGTCACTTCTTGGATACCATGAACACGGACTGCTTCAGGCTTCACCCAAAATCCATAAGCTAGTGCGGCCAAGATAATGGCTTTGTGAGCAACATCTCCCCCATTCAGGTCAAGTGTAGGATCGGCTTCTGCATATCCTAGCTCGGTAGCCTCTGCCAGAGCGGCTCTGTAGTCAGGACCTGCTTCCTGCATATGCGAGAGGATATAATTACTTGTCCCATTAAGAATACCATGAATTGACTCTATGCGATTTCCGACAAAAGCATCGCGCACACTTTGAATGATCGGAATCCCGCCAGCAACGGCAGCTTCATAAAAAATCGGAACATCATGTTTTTTGGCGAGTGCAAAAATTTCCTCTCCATGTTCGGCAAGCAACGCTTTATTTCCCGTGACGACAATGCGACCTGATTCAATGGCAGCCTTGATGAATTCGAATGCATCGGTCGTTCCTCCTAAAAGCTCCACGACGATTTTAATCTCAGGATCTTTGAGGAGATTGCGCCAGGAAGTTGTAAAGAGCTCGCTAGGAGCTGCTACATCGCGCACTTTTTTTAAATCTCGTACAACGATGGACCGAACCTCAAACTGAAATCCGGAACGCTCGGCCAAGAGATCACGTTGATGTTGGAGTACGTCAAAAACTCCTGCTCCAACCGTTCCAAAGCCTGCAAGTCCGATACCAATATTTTCTTTCATAAAGAAGAAAGGTTATCTTAGGAAGGTAGACTTTTCTATAAGAAAAAGCTAAGAACTGTTTTAATCACTGTTGGAGCCACAGCTAGTATGTATCTTGCATCAAAGACTACAAAAGACATTCCAGCTCTTGGGTCACTTTGTTGAAGATCTTCATAAGCCGCGTAGGTTAAAATTCCTCCAAGAAGAATTGCTAAGCCTAATGGTGGATTTGCTGATAGCATAGTATATATTCCTTGAGGCGAAGTAACAGAATCCCATAGAGCCAATTCAGCATAGTCAGCAACCCCGGCTGCGTCACCTGATAGACCAATTGACTTAAAGAAGAAATTAAAGAAACCTCTAAACAATCCATTTAATCTGTCCATGGTGCTGTCAGAAAGACAGAGCTGGAGGAGCTTTTGAAGGAAAAGACAAATGTTCCTAAAAACCAAAGTCACAATACTTAAACTCCATTGATATAGTTCTCCAATGAATGGTCCAGTAATATAGCCAAAGAAACGACCGGAGACTGCAGGATCGGTGGCAGCGCTGCCCGTGGCAAGGGCCTTACCATCCTCATAGAGCGTTTGTGTAACATTATTATAAATCTTTGTCCCAACTTGTCCCCAAGTTGGCAGCGGCGGAGGAACGTTATAAACAAGCCGGAAGCCAATAACATTACTAGCATCATTGGGATTTTTAAACTGCGCTGTTGAAAAACGAAGGTCTCCAAAATCAGTTGACTTCCAAGAACCACCACGAACAGCAAGTTTGGTCGTATCAGCGCTCAGAGGAGTCATTGTCCATTGGTTAACATCTCCCGCCATGTCGTAAGCACCATAAGGACTCGTTGTTTTCTTAAAGGCTCCAACGGGCGTCAAATAAGGTGCTGTCGGCATTGCAAAGCTACCTTGGAAGCAATAGTTAGCGGCATTAGTCTGGTTATCGAGAAGACTATTGTTAGGAATGTTATAAGACCCAGTTCCAAAAGCACAATAGACTCCAGAATCTCCATTCCCACCAGGGATGTAGTAGGCCGCTTTATACCATTGATTTTCAGTTGGAATAAGCCATTTTGGGTTATTTGTGGAGATATTGAAAATTCCTGTATCATCTCGATCAAAAGATCCACTCTCCGTAATTCCAGGAGACTCATCTCCAATCGGTTGATCATTTTCTAGCCAGTTACAAAATCTTATTGCTGAAAACCAGTTGACATAAGTAATAGGAAATTTTTCACGGCCTGGCCAAGGGAAGTAACTATATCCCCTATTCGTATTTCCATAACGAATAATACAAGCAACATTAGAATCTGATTGCATCTCTGGTCTATAGAGCTGATGAGGATCAGCATGAGCTGCGACAGCATTCAAGAACATGCAATATTGTTCCGCAGTGACATCATATTTTTCAATTTGATATTCCGTTGGAACAGATCCCAAAGAAATTCCTCCCGTTGCTGCTAGATCATCGTGAGGATTGTTGGCATCACGAACAGCAACAAGATCATTCGTCATATCCAAATGAGTTACTACTGGCGCAGGAGGAATTTTATAAACCACGCGGAATCCAACTGTGGGACTTGGACCTCCTGAAGAATCAACAAGACGAAATGTCGATCTTAACTCATCACTCGTCTGAGATTTCCAACATCCACCTCGAATAATATTGTTAGTACTTTTATCAAACGTTGAGGTCCATTGATTCACTTCTCCTGCCATATCATAGAGACCCCAGGGACTTGGCGATTTACTGAATGAGCCAACTGGAGTTAAACGAGGTTGATTGGTTGCTGTGAAAGATCCATTCAACGCATAGTTAGCTCTATTGGCAACGACGGCCTCTTCCCACCTATTTCCTGGAGCATCCATGCTTCCTGTTCCAAAAGCAGCATACTTTCCGACAGTTTTATTCTTTGAATTGGTTGATGGAATATAATAGGCTGCCTTGTACCATTGGTCTTCGGTTGGAAGACACCAGGCTGTTCCTTCTTGAGGAATAAGAGATAACGTTTCATCCAGCTTAATATTATTAGACCTAAAACCATTGTTAATGGTAGCAATATCATAGGTTCCATTTTCAGTTACTACATCAGGTTGACCTCCCGTTGGCTGGCCATTTTCTAGCCAGTTACAAAATCTCAACGCTGAATACCAAGCTACATACGTAATGGGAAACTTTTCTCGACCGCTGATTGGTGTATAAGTATATCCACTAGTAGCATCTCCCGAGCGCGTGATGCAGGCCACATCAGGATCAGAAGTCATATTGGTGTTATAAAGTACATGAGAATCACTCTTATTCGCTACGGCATTCAGGAAGGCACAATACTGCTCAGCAGTGACATCATACATTCCAATTTGATAGGGCATCAGCACTGATCCATAACCAACTTGATTCGTCCCTGATGGAGCAACATCAGGAGGATTATTAGGAGCACCAACGACAGCAAGACTCATGTTGAATTGATTGCTATCGGGTGAAGCATCTGCGAGCATGCGAATCCCCGTTGAGAAGGGAGTACTAAAGGTTGCATCACGTGCTGTGGAACCAAAGAAAGAGGAAGAACCAGGAAAAACTCCTGACAAACCACCACTACCGTTCACACCAAATGCACCCTGGTTAAGAGAGGCACTGTTTCCACCGGCGCCATCCGCTGAAGAAGAGTTTGAATTCCATATTGTAAAACAAAATCCTAAACGACTCGAAGCAAGATAAGGATCACAACTCTGAGTGCTACTCTCTTGAAAGGTTGTATCGACAAGGTAGTTAGTTGGCAGAAAAAACTTCGCCCCTGGTGCTAAGACAATAGTGGAAATATCTCCCCCCTTATCAAACGCCGTCAAGTCATAACTGCCAGTTTCCGTTGTGCTGCTGTCTTGAAAACCAGTCGCACCATGATGTGATCTCCAGTTACAATACCGTATTGCAGAAAACCAAGAAATATAAGTCACCGGAAAAGAAGCTTTATCAGGATTGTAGCTGTAGGTATAGCTTCCAGGTTTTCCCGAGCGAGTAATGAGAGCTCCAATACCTTCATCGTCTCCCATTTTATCATTGTAGAGAGCGTAAGTGTCCATTGCTCCGATACAATTCAAAAACTCAGTATATTCTGAAACAGTGACAGCCGAAGCTTGCCCGAGGGAAGAACTTTGCTGAGAAAATGATGCATTAACAAAAAACGTACCAGCAGCAACAAATAGCAAAAAAAAATTTTTCTGGAAAAAACCCATGGGGGAATAAGTGGTAAGATTTATTTCGTTCACTTTCAAAAGCGAACTAAAAGCTAATGAAATCTTGGAGAAGCGCAAATGATATTTTAAAAATTTTTATGTTTTCTTTATTCTAAATTTTATTTTTATTAAGTTGAATACCCCAGCCATCTCTTCAATGTGGAGTAACCAACCCATGCTGATAAAAAGTGCGACAGCTCCAACAATGACGCTGAGGAGACCGCCCATCCTCATTAAAAGAGTTCGATGAGCAAGGTGATGCAGCCAAGACTGAGAGCTCACTGCTAATAAAATCATCGGAAGCGAAGCGATCAAGCAGCGCCAAAATGTACTCCAAAGTTTTCTAATCTGCAACGCTCCAGCAAAACGCGTCATAAAAAAAACAAGCATACTGACATTCAACATAGCTGCTAAAGCCGTTGAAAGGGCCAGTCCTTTGTGCCCCATCTTTAAATGAAAAATAAAAAAGAGGTTAAATACAAAATTGAAAGCGATCGAAATAAAACTTATTGTCATCGGAGTCCAGCGACGATTGATCGAATAAAAAGCCGGCGTCAGGACTTTGATGCAGGAATAAGCGACCAATCCTAAAGCATAAAACTGCAAAGCCTCAGCGGTGTGTAAGGTGTCCAGGATCTGAAATTTTCCGCGCTGATAAATAAGAGCAATGATCGGCTCTGCAAGAACGATCAAGCCAACTGCCGCCGGCAGTGTTAAAAAAAGAGCCAGCCGCATCGCGCGCGCTAATGTCGCACAAAATTGTGTCATATCTCCGAGAATCGCCATGCGCGAAACCACAGGCAAGGTTACCGTCGCAATCGCTACCCCAAAAACACCGAGCGGCAATTGCATCAAGCGAAAAGAAAAAGAGAGCCAACTCACAGGACCATCTCCCAAGTAAGAAGCAAAAATACTGTTGATCATCACATTGATCTGCACCGCACTCGCAGCAATGACCGCTGGTAGCATGAGGGAGAGAACCTGTCGCACGCCTGGATCACGCCAGCGACAATCCACAATCCAATGAAAGCCAGCTTTGTAAAGACTTGGCATTTGAACAAGCAGCTGAAGAAGTCCTCCTAGCAAGGTTCCCAGAGCGAGCCCTGTTAGAGCGCGCTCCCCAAAATGCGGGTCTAACCACCATCCAAAAAAAACACCGCCAATAATCGATCCCAAATTAAAAAAACTGGAAGCCAATGCCGGCGCTGTAAAAATATTTTTTGCGTTAAGCATGCCCATCGCTAGAGCAGCCAACGAGACCAACAAAATAAAAGGATACATCACTCGAGTCAGGAGCACCGTTAAGAGAACTTTGTCAGGAGCAAACCCAGGAGCCAACACGTAGATGAGTTGCGGCGCAAAAATCACGCCGAGCAGCGAGACGAGACTCATGAAGACAACCGTTAAGCTCGCCATCTTGGCAGCGAGATTCCAAGCCGAGCCCTCCCCTTCCGTTGCAATTTTTTGCGAAAAGACGGTAACAAAAGCCGTTGACAACGCACCCTCCGCAAAAAGATCACGCAGTAAGTTTGGCGCTCGGAAGGCCGTAATAAAAGCATCCATCCCCCTCCCCGCTCCAAACAGTCCTGCAAAAATTAATTCGCGGCAGAGTCCTAAAATCCGACTCAGCATCACAGCCCCAGCGACAATACCAGCGGCGCGCGTGTTGAGACGTTCATGGGATGGATTCATAGAAAAAGATCAATTAACCGCAAAGAGCGCAGAGAACGCAAAGAAAAAATGCACTAAAAAAGAAATTGCAGTGCCCGAAGCAAGATCGCATAGACTCTCCAGCGACTGATTTTTAACTTCTCCTCATTGGGATATTTTTTTAACAAGGCCAATGTTTGCTGCCCCAGCAAAAATGGCAATGCATAGGCAACCTTCAAGCACCCTGAGCGCAACGCCTTCACGTAAACCTCTCCCTGCTGCAAGTAGATAGAGGCTTGTGCGTGATAGAAGTTCTTTTCTTCTTCGGAAAAATAAAGCCGTCCTTGCTTTTGATCCTCAGAAAAATCACGCAAGATGTTCACGAGCTGTAATCCTTTTCCATAATCGATAGCTAAAGCCTGCATCGTTTCCAAAGATATTGTGGCAAAAGCAGGAAAGGCTTCGCTAACCAATTCCGTTAAAAATCTCCCCACACAGCCTGCCACGAGATACAAATATTCTTCTAACTCATACGCAGAAAATTTTTTTTGATCGCGTTGATGTCGCAGGTCAATCAATTGACCTTCCAAGATGGTTTGCCAAACCTCTTTGATACATCCTGCCTCAAAAGCGCTGTATTTCTCACTTTGGAGAAGTTGCAGCATCTCGGGAAGTTGTCTGATCAATTTTTGCTCTTTTTTAGAAAAATGTTTCCACTGCTCACTTTTTTTCCAAAAAAATAAAATGTTTGCCTTCCCCTCCGCTACTAATTTTAAAAAGACCAAAATTTTCTCTCGCTCAGAAAAAGAGAGTTGAGAACCTGCCTTCAAAGTCGCTGAGGCTGATGAAGAACAAGGAGCCGCCGACGCGCAGCGGCTGAGTGTATGACTAATACTCGATGACGTGAGCATCGGCACGACGCCGTTATTCGCAGTATCAGTAGACTGTGAAGGCAGGTTCTGCCCCTCATCAGCAATCGTATCAGAGGTTCTCGCCAAGAGATACGCCAATGCCACCGGCCCCCGCAGCCTAGAAGGAAGCCACCAAATGGTGAGATAAAAGGAGCGAGCAATTTTTTTTAGCAATCGAAAAATCCTCATGGCAATCGGACCCGAATCGTTTGAACAGTTTTGACATTCCCTAACCCAGCCGCTTCTGCCGCCTGAATGTGGTCAGCGAGTCCTTGGATTCTAGGGAGGTTGACCAATTGGCGTTGCCGATTAATCAACGTGAGGGCGGTGGCATCAAGCGCGACGGGATCACGCGAGGCCAAAAGCATTCCATAGGGAACCACATGCGAAGGATTCGACTGGGGACCACCTGCGTATTGTAACATCAAACCATCCATGATGTTCATGATCACTTTGGAATGAATTGGCTCACTTTGAAAAATATCCGAGGCATAGGGACTCGCAAAATAGGGCGCCCTCACAAAACGTCGCCAATTATCAACTACGCCAAGGCTCATATTGATCAACGCCCCATTGACTCCCGCATACCAGCTATCACAAAGCGATGGCACGTTGATGATCTTATCGACCTGCTGCGTCACGAATGAGGCATAATGACTCTCGTTGCTGTATTGTTCTTGCCGCAAGAGAGACTCTTGAAAGGAACCCGGCTTTTCTTTGAACGCAAAATCGCCATAAACCAACTGCCCAACGAGTGGATGCGTAAAAACTTTTTGCGGATCATATCCATTCCCATATTCCATCCATCGCAATTGCCATCCTGGATGTTTTATAAAACCTGCTTTCTCTAAATCTTGCCGGCGTCGGTCCGCAATGAAAATGTGATTACGCTCCACACCCGCTTCAACAAGCTGCGCGACGAGGGCTTGAACGAGCTGGGGATGCGTACCCCCCGAAACCCCAGGCTCTGTTGCCACCTTAATCCCAACACGGTCCCCCTCTTTGCCAACTTTCAAAAGTGACTGCCATCCCCTTTTTGTATCCGGCTGACGAGTCACCGCGCAGATCAGTCTATCCAACATCTCACGCACTAAAGTAGAATCGATCTTCATTTGAGGCGAAACAACGCGCTCACTCGAAAGAAAAAAAACTTGTGATCGCGTCAGCGCCTTAGGAGGAGCCTGCGGAGGTGGGGCTTGAAGCATTACCACCTGAGAAGCAGTTGACTGCAAAGGAACAGAAACCCGCGGTTGAGGATTTGCCCACAGCGAAACACCCACCAAAAAAAACAAACCTATGAATTGATAAAAAGAATTAACCACAAAGAACACAAAAATTTAATTTTTATTCTCTTCGCTCTTGTAAAAGAGCTGCCCAATTTTAATCTTCTCACGCCCGCGTGAGACACGCCAGCGGTTGGTATCGCGCAGTGAGTAGACGCAGCCACAATATTCTTGCTGATAAAATTCTTCTCGTTTGGAAATTTCTAACATACGTGCTGATCCCCCACCCTTACGCCAGTTGAAAGTCCAGTAGATGAGTCCAGGATAATGACTCGCAGCGCGCAAACCACTCTCATTAATTTGATTCATATCTTTCCAACGTGAAATTCCAAGGCAACTTGTGATCACGGGAAAATGATTTTCATGTGCATAAAGCGCCGTTCGTTCAAAACGCATGTCAAAACACATCGAGCAGCGGCGCCCACGCTCCGGCTCGAACTCCATTCCTTTTGCGCGAGCGAACCAATTGTCAGTATCGTAATCGGCATCAACAAAAGGAATCTGGTGCTTTTCAGCAAAGCGAATATTTTCTTCCTTCCGCAATTCATATTCTTGGCGAGGATGAATATTGGGATTGTAGAAAAAAATTTCCAATTCAATTCCCGAAGCCAGCATCGCCTCCATCACCTCTCCCGAACAAGGCGCACAACAGGAATGAAGTAGTACCCGGTTGTGACCACCGGGTGGGAAATTTTGAATGCGTGCAGTCATCATAGGAAAAAAATTAATTAACCACAAAGAACACAAAGAACACAAAGAATTAAATTTCTTTTTTTGTGTTCTTTGTGTTCTTTGTGGTTAATTTTCTTCTTCCTTCGCACTCTAAGCAAACACCATCACTCGCTCCCGAGTATCCAGCTCCCTCCAAGTCCCCACCGGCAACTCTCCCAATTCAAAATTTCCAATCCTCGTTCGAATCAAGCGCAACGTGGGATGTCCAACGGCAGCGGTCATGCGCCGGACTTGGCGATTTTTTCCTTCGATGAGTTCGAGGGCAACCCAGCAATCAGGCACGGTTTTTCTCACCCTAATTGGTGGATCGCGAGGAATTACAATCGGCTGAGGATCG
>VHCR01000033.1 GCA_016871655.1 Verrucomicrobiota bacterium | reverse complement strand
TTCGTTGCTTATGCCCAAACTTTTTCGCCCTCAGAACCCCTTAAAAAGAGCCTCTGGCTAATCCCGGACAGGGCCTAAGTAATACTCGACGAAGGCGAGCATCACAGCGACGCAGTAATGCGCGATTTTAGCTTTTTCAAGACACCCTCTAACATGCTACTGCTAAGGACCAGGACTGCGTCACTCTGGTGCTCGCGTCCTCGAGTATCTTCGTGTACACTGCGGTGATGTGCTCCTCGTTCCTTGTCCTGCATCCTCAGCAGCGCATTTGAATCAGACTCTCTTATTTGCTATAGCAGCGCGTTTCTATTGTTCGTATTTTACTATTTATAAATTATGATTTCGATGAATAGGGGATTCCATCTGCATTGAGAATTTTGGGAGTGACGAAGATGATGAGGTTTTTTTTCAGTTTTCTCTCAGATTTAGATTGGAAGAGGCGGCCTATTAAAAAAAGGTCACCCAAAAAAGGGATTTTGTCTTCAACGTGCTGGATATCTTCACGGATGAGTCCTCCGATGACGACGGTTTGACCGTCTTTAACCATAACAGAAGTATTCACTTCGCGAACAGTAAAAACAGGTTGATTAATCGTATTGGTTGTCAAGGTTTCAGAAAAGGGGGTCTCGCTCATATTGGTTGCGGTGAGGCTGTAGCCAACAGTGTTGATCGGAGTTCCATAATTGATGAAGCCATCGAAGTCGGTGATTTGAGGATGCAGTTCTAACAAAATCATTTTGTGATCAGTAGTGATGGTTGGTTTTGCTTCCAACGTGACTCCTAAATTTTTTGAAGTCCAAGAATTAGGAAATGAAGGCGTGATGGTTGGTGGAATTTGGCGCAGGCCGGCTGTGCTGCTGTTGTTTGTAGAAAAAGTCGAAGTTGGAAGTTGTGGGGGAGTATATTGGGATGGGTAAATAAATTCATCGACGATTTTTATCATCGCCTTTGTTCCATTTTTGGTTGTCATATGTGGGGCTGCCATGAGGTCGACCCCTTTTTTTTGATTTAAGGCGCGGATAACCATTTGAAATTGAGGGGTGCTGCAGACACCTCCAATACTGAAAATCCCTGGAACGGAAGATTCGGTAATTGAGTTATGACCATTGCTGTCAATGACTGTATCAATCGAAGTGTCGTTGATAGCATGATTGCCAGAACGGAGGGCGCCGATGGGATTCATTCCTTCGGTGGGAAAGGGATAGGCTGCCGTGTTGACTCCTGTAGCTGATCCGCCGCCGCTCAGATTAAGGCCGCTGCCGCCCAACGAGAAAGAACCTAACAACCAATTGAAGCCGAGTTCAGAAAGATCATTCTGATTGACTTCAATAAATTTAGTTTCAATAGAGACTTGGAGAGGAGGGGAGGCTGTGATGCTTTTGATTAATGAGGCGATGAAATCGAGATTTTCGGAAGTATTTCGCACAACAAGTCTATTTAAAGAGGGAGAATAGGTCGCGCAGGAACCTTCGGGAAATTCAATTCCCTTAGATTTAAAAAAATTTTTAATGGAGGAGGTAGTTGATTCTTTATTTGGAAAGAAAGAAGAAGGAACGTCATACTCTCGAGTTAAGAATGCTTTTGTAGAGAGAGAAAGAGGTGTCAATGAAACGGCGAAGGAGTCGACTTCTACTTTACAACTAGCTTGTTGCGCCAGATATTCTAATGCAACAGCGAGGGGAACTTCATGAAGTTCCAAATTGAAATGGAAGACATTTTTTTCAGATGCTAGAGCTGGCACGTTCGTGCTTTTTTCACTAGCTTCTGAATGGATGCTTGCGGATTGGAGAACGATATTGACTCCTTCTTTTTCTGGATCAGCCTCGCGGCTTTTTTCCTTAAAATAATCAATAGCTTCATCAAGAGTAACATCTTCCAGTTCAACATTTGGAAGCGTGATGGAGTGGAGTTTGTCATAAAGACTCCTCTCGTTTAACGGATCAGCATTTTTTTCTGCTAGATGATCATGGGCAGGGGAGGGTGAGGTGGTAATCCAATCTTTTTCTACTCCTAAAAGAAGATTCGCGCGTGTTGTCTTGCGAATTTCTTCGAGAGAATCCTCTTGCTTAAGAGGTGAGCTTTCTTTTTGCTGATGACTATCACCAAAAGCTTGCAGATATTTTAATAAATGAAGTGCCTCTGGATTGTTAGGACTAGCATTAGGTAATAAAATTAATTGAATCTGTTCTCGAGCTTTTTGAAAACTACCTTCATTAGCTAATAGCTTAGCGTAGGCGATAGAAGATTTAGTAACGTCTTTAATAACAGCGGTCCGTTGTTCTTGAGTTATTGTAGGTTGATTAGAAAGTGATAAAAGTGCTTGATGGGATTTAAAGGCTGCTTCTTCAAAATGATTTTGTATGTAAGCTTCTTCTGCTTGCTCCAAACAAGTTAAGGTTTCAGTATTATCTCCTTTCAAAAAAGAGCTCAAAAAAATAATAAACAAAATAAAGTAAAAGTTAATTTTAGTATCCATATTTAAAGTAATTATAACATTTTTTGCAGTTGCTCATCTTTTTCTAGGAAAAACTTATTTTGCATTGATCTTCTTCTGGATCCTCGCGTTCGCGAGGATGTAATTGCTCAACTTCTTCATCAGAAGGAGTTGAGCAATTACATTTTTTTTATCTTTCTTCCTGAGGGATCAATGAGCCACACTGTTACAAAAATAAGGAGGTTTCTTTTAATGTGCTGCTCCGAAGAAGAGCGGAATAATTTTCCCGCTAACGGGATATCTCCAAGGATAGGAGTCTTATCTTTTATTCTTTGAACATCCTCTCTCATCAATCCCCCAAGAACTATTGTCTGCCCTGGGTGAAGAACAACCTCGGTATTTACTTGGCGGACGCTAAAAATAGGTTGGTTGATAGTATTTTCTGTTAAGAGCACTTGTGTGGTAGAGGCGGTTGAAACACCTTGACCTATTCCTATAACAGGGGCTTGTGAGAAGATCGGATTTCCATAATTAACAAAACCTTGAAACTCGACAACTTGAGGTGACAATTTGAGTTCGATTTTCTTTTGATCTGAGCTCACTACGGGCTCCACTTCAAGTTCAACTCCGACATTGCGCCTCTTAAAAGTTGATGGGGTTGATGGAATCGCTGGGTTGATTCCTCCTCCTTGATTTTGAGGAACCTGGGGTGGTAAATAGTCATTAGGATAAGGAAAATCTTTTGCAATGGTAATAGTGGCTTTCTTTCCACTCGAAACAGTGACTTTAGGAGAAGAGAGTAAATCGACTCCCTTTTTTTGATTCAGTGCTCGCAAAACAACTTGAAACTGTGGGTTAGTTAATACTCCAGCTAAAGCTAAGATTCCTGTACTCGGAGTAAAATACCCTCCTAATAAAGTATCTAACGTGTTGGCGGTAACAGCACTTGATCCCAAGCGATTTCCTGCGGTGATCGAGCCTGCTCCTGGTGGGCCTCCCGAGATTGTTCCGACTGGAACTCCATTTTGTTGAATCGGATAATTTTGAGGTTGATAAGTTGATTGATTTCCAACAGTACCTCCTCCACCTTTCACGTTTTTTCCAATTGGAAAAGTACCTAAGAGCCAATTGAATCCTTTCTCTTGCCAGGAGTTCTCTTTTACTTCAACGAAGCGAGCCTCAATTTCTACTTGAAGCGGGGGGTGTTCGGTGGCGCTTTTAATTAATGACTCAATTAAATTGAGGTTTGATAGCGTATTTCTTGCAACTAAGATTCCATTTTCTGGAAAATAGTGAGCGCTGGCCCCCTTTGGAAAAGTAACCCCTTGCAAAATGAGTGCTTCTTTTTCTGATGTAGAGCAATCGTTTTCTTGTGCAACATTGAGTTGTTCTTTTTGATTGCTTGAAGCAATATTAAAAAAGTCAGGAGGAACTTTATATTCTCGAATTAATAAGGGTTGATTGGACTCATCTTCATCAATGGGGCGGAGCGCTACAGCATAAGGTTCTATTTTAACTTTTAGACTAGCTTGCTTGGCTATGTAGTTAATAATTTCTCCAAGAGGAATATTTTTAAGGGATAAATGAATATTTGGTTCTGGTTTTTCTGAATCTAGCTTTAAGACAATGTTAATACCTTTCTTATTGGGATTTTCCTCTGAAGTATCAGCTAAATATGCTTGGTGTTTGAGTTCTTTAAGGGCCTCTGTAATTGAAACATAATAAAAGTCAACTTGTGGAATAATCAGGGTTTGAAGTTTTTTAGATAAAAGTTCTTCATTTTGAATCGAAGAGAATGGAGTTTCCTTAGCTGTAGCGATGTCGACTTTGGGTAGATTCCATGCTTTATCTATGTCAGCCAGCATATCGCTTCTGCTTTTCTTTGCCATAGTGACGTCTTTTTTTTCTTTTTCATGAATGAGTTCTATTCCTAATAGAGCCGTTGCATTAGTTTTGTCTAAAGAAAGTACTTTTTTATATTCAGTCAGAGCATTTTCCCAAGCTTCTTGATTGTAATTTGTTTCAGCTTGACGTAGGGAATCTCTTATTTTTTCAGAAGGAAGAGGTGGGGTGAGTTGATTATTGTGAAATTGATTAAGTACGTTAACTAATTCAGCGCAACACGGAGGATATGTTTTGGTTGATATTTTATTAATGAAGTGATTGGCTTCGTTTGGTTGTGATGGGGGGTGTGTTGAATTATTTTCTAGCGCAACAAGCATCGTAATAGCGTTGGAAAGTAAATGTGTTGTTTTCTCTCTTAATTGAGTGAAAATTGGATTTTCTTGTTTGATGGACTCAAGGGCATTGTAATAGTGCTTACTTGCGGTAAGATAGTTTTGTTGGAGCATGGCTATGTTTCCAAGCTGCACTTGTTCTTGAGCATAGTCGTATCTAGCCTGATTGATTAACGCAGATCTTTCAGGTCCGTTGAGTGATTCAATGTTTGTGGCGACTAGTGGTTGGATAGTAAAAGCGAGAAATTGAAGCGATATAACAGAAATTGTTAATTTTTTCATAAACAGTTTGTTTTTAGTATTATTTACGCTTTAAAAGTATTTATTTTGCTGCAGATATAATTGGAATTTTATACTGATGAGAATCCTTTCCGATAGTTAGCGAGCTGTTGCTAATGCCAATGAGCTGGTAACTTTCACGCTCAATTAAAGTTTTCTTATCTATGGACCCTTTGTTTGGCAAAAAATAATCTAAAGCAAAATAGTCACCTAGTTTTAAAGTGATGGCTTGGGGTGGTTCAAAAATGGTGTTTTCTATTTTAATAGAGGTGACGTTAGTGAGTTGACATGGCTGCATGTGGTAAGGAGTTTTTTTAATGAGCACTACCTGCTCTTTGGTATCGAGCTGTTCGATTGTTAACTCGCTGCTGTCGTAGCATGTATTTTTATGAATAGTTTGCTTTTCTTGATAACTGACGATTTTATAAGGCAAGCCTTCTATTTGTTCACCCATGGAGACGTAGCGTGTTTTTTTATCAAAAACGCTCCTGCCATGATTGGTTTGAGATTGAAGTGGTGTGTTGGGTTGTATTTGAAACAGCTTTTCCTTTTTGCTAGACCGAAGACCAAGGAAGTAGATGCTATAAATTTTTGATGAAATGTCTTTTTGATAACATCTCAATTTGGTCCAAAGGAGGGGGTGGGAGGTTGGGTTATTTGGGTCAGAGGGAAACTTGCCGGGTTCTTCTATGGGATTATCTCCTTGCCACTTTTCCAAGTTATTAAATCCAGTTTGATCGCTGTCCTCGAAAAGAATATTCGGGTTGCTGTAATCCAAGGCATTGTTAACGATCCACTCATTGGGAATGGGAGGGCAAAGTGCTTGAGCTGAGTTTATCGGATCGATAAGGGTTTCGTTTTTAGTGGCATAGTGCCTGGAGAGGAAGAGCGGTGGTTGATTTTTCGCAGAACGCCACTCACATGTTCCGATTGGGGAGGTGCTAGGGGTATCGAACAACTTAATCCTCAGTCTTGCAGTAACCGTTTCGCTTCCTAAAATTGGCACCAATTTTTCTTTTAAATAAACAGCATGATGTGGAGGAGGGGTTGGATTGCTGTTGGAAATGTTAACCGAAGAAATAACGAAAAGATCCTTATCGGTGGCAATATCATTGAAGAGCCTTTGAAGCTGCGCTTCTCTCATCGTGATCGTGAGCAAGATTGTTACAAGGAACCCTGGCTCGTGGGCGTTTCGGAAGGTGCTATCAGGCTCATTTTCTAGTTCAAGCTTTTCTATTTTTGATTTTGGGAAAGTAATAATTTTTTCTAAAATCTTTTTAATTAAAATAAGTTGTTTTTGTTGGAATTGAATTGGTTTTTTACTTTTATTATTTAAATTAAATTTCTGATCAAATATTGAGAAAAAGTTATTTGGAAAAACAACTTTTCTGAGAGCAGCTTGACTTTCGAAATCGCTTAGATTTAACAAATTTTTTTCCTCCAATTTTTCCTGGGAGGAGGGGACATTGATGTGGCTGTTTAATTTCTCTATTTGATTTTTGAGAGCTATGATTTCCTCCTCTGCGGTCTTAATTTTCTTTAAAACTAAATTGTTGAGCTGTTCTTCCTGGAATCTGCAATGACACGAAAAAAGAGATATCCCGAAAAGGGAAATAAGAAATGCGGCAGCCATGAGGGTAGGAACTCTATTTTTCATAGTTGAATTGGTGAAGAAAGTTGGAGTTGAATGGTGAAAGGATAGGCATAGGCTGTGCCATCTTCTTTGGAAGACCAAAAAAATGAGACTTCCTTCTTCTGGGCTATAAAAAGTGGAGAACGTGCTAACTTGTTAGCATAGTCATGAGCGAGCTCTTCTCCGTTAATACCTTCCAGATAGAGCCCTTTGATTTCTAAGGCGATGATCTCGCTCGCCCCTTTTCCTTCTTTTATCTCCTTAACAACAGGTGTTAATTGTGTGATCCAGATGCCCCGAGGGGCACATTGATGAAGTTCACTGATAAGCAGCGGCCACCTCTCGCGAGCACTTTGAAGTTCTTTGAGTTTTTTTTCAGCATCTTCTGCGCCCGCTAGCTTTTCGGCTTTTTGACATAATGATTTTAATTCCAATTGCCTTTGGCTTAATAAAATGGAATCCTTCTTCGCTTTTTGGGTTATTTTTTTATTTTCAACATGGTCATACAAAAGACTCAGCGGTGAAAATAAAATGATAGCAATGCTTAGGAGATAAAGTAGAAAAGAGATTTGTTGTTTAAGTCGGAATTTTCTAATAGATGGGGTTGTAAATTTTTCAATGGGAATAAGATTTGAAGACCCCATGAAAGATTTTTGCGGAGTAGGCTCGAGCAACAAACAGGGATCCACATCGATAGAGGAGAGGGAAAATTCCTTTTTGAGAAAGAGTGAAAGCGAAATAGCTATTTTTTCTAGGGAATGACTCCTCATCATCCAACATTCACCAGAAAAATTTTTTATATCGGCAACAGCATGCAGCTCTTTTTTTAAACGAGTAACTAACAACAATGGCAATCCGGTTGCTGCGTCGCAAAAACTATTACAAAAATTAGAAAGAGGAAAAAAATGGGCGCTCTTGAGAACCTTCTCTGGCGAGAGAATCAGAAAACTAATCCATCGTTCAGCAACATCGAGCAGTAAAATCTCTTTTGAAGATCGTAATGAGCACAATGAGAGGGGGAAGAGGCTGATTTTTTGGATACTAAATCCTGCATCTTGAATCGCACGAACAATTTCTTCTAAAAAATCTCTCTTGATTGCTGCATACGCGATTTTTTTGGGGGCTACACCAGCACATTTTGCATGGCCGATTTCTTGATAGGTGATGCTGACTTTTTCGAGCGCTAGAGGAATGAATCCCTCTGCGTCACGTTGAACGAGTTTGGCTTTTGATAGAAAACGAGAGGCTTTTTCAAATTTCGCCACTCGCAGCAGTGCAAAGTCAGAGGAGAGGATGCAATGTAGCGAGTACTTGGAAGATAAGGAGTCAGATAAGCCCCACGATTTTTTTATTTTTTGAAGTGCTTCCTTGATTTCTTGAATCAAAATCTGCCACTGCACTCCCGCTTGAGAAAAAAAAAGTCTTTCTTCGCGTAGAATCAGCAAACGCTCATCCGCGCTAGATAATTCAATAAGGCGCAACGAATTTCGTTCTAGAAAGAGAGTGAGCATGACCATTTGGGCAAATGGTCGGGATGATAATCTTTGCTCCAAGAGTAAGCGAGCTTTAAATGAAAAATTTAATTAAAAAATGGATTTTTTGCAAAAGTGCATTAACTTAAAGAGCAGGAGTACGGTGACAACATTTACCCCCTCTCTTGTTTTTTTATTTTTTATTACAGGTTTTAGAATTTCTTTTGCTCAAGATGCAGCCGAGCAGACTTCTCCTCTCATGATGTGGGGGCAGGGAGGGCCGTTTCAGGAGGTTGTTTCAGTTGATAGGGTAGAACAAAAACAACGAACAGAACAACTCAACGAAAACCAAAGGTGGGAAGAATTGAGAGAACCTGATTTTTTGATCAGTGATTTAATGTCTCGAAGTAATCAAATGTCTGATCTTAAAGAAGGAGACAGTTCTAATGGAAATAAAAAGGAAGGGATTAGTTTTGAGACATTTCAGCGCAATAAATTTTTAAATCAGCTTAAAACAGAAATAGATCCTGAAGTCCATGATGAATTAATTCGTAGAATCGAAGAAAAAAGATTGGATTCAAACCCATTTTCTGCAGGTATTGCTTGGCGGAGCGCAATTAAAAATGCGACAGTATCTCAATCTCAACCTCGAGAACAGCAAGAGGATTACATTCAAAAAGTACTGAGAGCCGTTCAAGAAACGTACTGCGAAGTTCATCATCTTCCTTATCGTTTAGACACAGAAGGTCGTGTTGAAGTATTGCCAAAAAAAGATCGAATAAAAGATTTGTTAAAAAAAGCAACAGATGCCGCTCAAAGCATTAAAGAAGATTCTCTAGAGGGGTATCCGCCGTTAGTTCGCACGTTTCTCAAATCTATTTTTCTAGCGACGCCATCAGCTGAAGAGTTAGTTGAAAATTTTAAAAAAACAAATTCTGCGCAACAAAAAATTAAAATTCTCAACGCAGTAAAAGCAAAAAATTTTTCCATAGATTCGAATCTTGAAGCATTACACAACAATCTTGAGAAGAAAGGCGAACTTTCTTCCTCCTTAGCAAGGTTAATTGAATTAGAAATGGGGAAAAGGAAACTTGCTGAGAAAGCGTTAGATGAAAACACAGTACCACGGTTACGGGATTTTGAATTTTTTAGTGATCCTAGTGATCGTAATAATAAGCATCTTGGATTGAAAAACAAGCGTCAAGCCGCGCTTGATAGAATACAGAAATTAGCACCTCTTTCAGATATTGCTGCAAAGCTGCAAGAAGGGACAATTCGAATAGATTATGCAGCTATTACTCAGTTGGTTCAAGAGACTCCTCTTCCCGCTAAAAGATTTTTTATGAAGGATAAGACTCAAGCAGATTTAAAAAGAGAAATTTTTGAATATCTCTGTCATGACCTCGCTTTTAAATTTAACCAAGCTTATTATGAAGTTGCTGCTATCAGCAAAAATCAACCAGAGATGTATGATGAAAATGGTCAACCTCAAATCAAACCTCTTGTTATATTAAAAGAAAAATTAAGGTACATGACTCTTTTTTTGGAGCTTTTAAGTAATAACTACGAGAAAATCGGGGAAATAAGAGGGAACAGGGGTGATTTAGAAGTAGTCCTTTATGAATTTTTAAGAAAAGTAACTAATTCCATTCAAGATATCAATTCAGCGTTAACAGGAGAATATCCAAACTATCAACTCGCAGAGGAAAATGTTGTTCTGCCTAGTGACTCAGAGATTGATTTTTTTAATAAGATGTGGACATCTTCTTATCCCGACCGTTCTTTAAGGGAGCTACAACAAGGCATCATGAATCAAAATAATAGTCAGGTTTTTTATAATCACTTGCGCAAAGCGCAATTTTTGATCCTTGACCTATATTGCAATAATTATTGGGATGATTATACCCGCTCCCACTGAGACTCGACGGACTACCAGAAGAGAACCCACCTAGAAAAATAATTCGAATTGGAGAAATCTTTGCTTTGGCTGCTTGTCGTAAAGAATGGGAGGATAATCCGAACCAACTGACAGCAGAACAAAAGCGTATTTTTGATAAGGATGATTGGTCCTCACAAGAATATGCCAATCTAGCAGAGGCTTTACGCTCTGATGGGAAGTCAAATCTGTTCAATGTTCGCTATTATGATAGATGTTGGGGGGAAGCTTTCTTTAGCGGATCAACCGAAAAAGCAGAGGACTGGAGAGTAGTGACAGATGCCAATTATGCAGGGCATCGATTTTGCTGTAGTAAAAGTGGCTCTTTTGAGTTTTATAAAGCCAAGTTAGCTGAAAATTTTTTTTATAACTTTCTAGAGACAGGGGTGGGTGATTGGGAGAATAAATACTTTGATTTAATAGACCATTTTGGACCGCCACCAGAGGAGATAGCAGAGGAAATTTAACACGAATATTTCATCCTAATTGCAACTCGCTCGCTACTGCGAGCGAGTCTTATCATCGTCCTCCCTCTCTCCATCACTCCATCACTCCATCACGCTGGGTAGCGCCTCGCAACGAATCACTGTGACATATCCGATCTTAAACAAAGCGCAACACAAAAAACTACATTTTTTGTTTCTAGCTTGTTGCCTCAAAAGTAAATGACACCCGAGGGTAGAAGAAAGTAAGAGAACGTTGCCTCATAAATCATGACACCGAGGTTGTGTTTAAAGTAGCTGCATTAGAAGCGAAGTTCAAGGAGTCCGTAGGACGAATTGAACGTAGCAAATAATGCAGCTGGCGAAGTTTTTGTTCTAGTTGTTGCTGAAGTTTAAAGGGATTAAGTGTAGCACGTTTAG
>VHCR01000032.1 GCA_016871655.1 Verrucomicrobiota bacterium | reverse complement strand
CATGGAGCATCTATAGGACAAGTACACCAAGCAAGAATTGGGAATCAGCTTTATGCTGTGAAAATTCAGTATCCCGGTGTTCGAGAAAGTCTCAAAAACGATTTGCGCCTTGTTAAGCCATTTGCTCTATACCTATTGGGACTTCGTGAAGATGACATTGATATTTATTTTCAAGAAATTGAGGCACGACTGACAGAAGAGACCGATTACGAACATGAACTCAAAAGAGCAACCGAGTTGATTAGAGGTTCAAGTCATTTAAAAGGACTCCGTTTTCCAACATATTATCCAGAGTTATCTTCCAAAAGAATTTTAACAACCGATTGGATAGATGGGGAGTCACTTTTGACTTTTGCTAATAAAGGTACTTCGCAAAAGGAAAGAGATCAAATAGGACAGTTCCTCTGGGATTTCTATCACCATCAAGTTCATGATCTCCTTCTTTTTCATGCTGATCCTCATCCCGGCAATTTTCTTGTTCGCGATGGTGAACTATGCGTATTAGACTTTGGATGTACGAAAAAAATCACCTCTGATTTTCATAGGCGTCAATTTCAATTTGTTATGCCTGGTGTTGTTGAAAATGAAACATTGTTAGAAGAAGCATTACGTCAAATGGAGGTTATCTTACCAAAAGATTCCCCTACCCAAGTGAAGACGATCCTAAATACAGCACGTATTTGGGTAGAGCTTCTTGCCAGGCCATTTCGAAAAAAGTATTTTGATTTTGGAGATCCAAATTTTTTAAAAGCAATTTATGAGTTAGGAGAAGAAAGTAAAAAAGCCAAAGATCTTCGTGCCATTAAGGGAAAACGGGGCAGTAGTGATACCGTCTACGTCAATCGCACTTTCTTTGGTCTTTATAGTATACTAGGGTTATTAAGGGCAAGGGTTCGTATTACTCTTCCTTTTTAGCCGCTGTAAAAGGGCAGGGGATTTTATAGAATCTAAAACTTTAGGCTAAAGACTATTTTTTCCTAAACGAATGAAAATGCTCTTAGCTTGATTGTTGATCTCTTCTTTTTTTGAATCAGAAAATTTATCATAGGTGTTATAGACATAAGGAAGACGATGGTTTCCCTCAAGTTTCTTACGATTTTTAGTAAGAAAATTCCAATACAATGCATTAAAAGGGCAAGCTTTTTCTCCTATCATTTCATTAGAGTTATAATAACAGCTTTTACAAAAATTACTCATTCGCTGAATATACTTACCACTTGCTGCATAAGGCTTGCTTCCTAAAATCCCCCCATCAGCAAATAAAGCCATGCCAAGTGTGTTTGGCATTTCGACCCATTCGTAAGCATCACTGTAAACAGCAAGATACCATTCCTGAACCTGCTTGACATCGAGTCCAGCAAGCAACGCAAAATTACCAGTGACCATCAACCGCTGAATATGATGTGAGTAAGCATGCTCTTGGGTTTGAGAAACAACTTCTCCAATGCAACGCATTTTTGTTGCACCCCCCCAATAAAAATCAGGCAATGGCCTCATTGCATCAAGGTAGTTAAGGTCTCCATATTCTGGCATTTTAAGCCAATAGATGCCTCTTACGTATTCACGCCAGCCAAGAATTTGACGAATAAATCCTTCTACGGCATTAAGCGGAGCTTTTTGCTTTCTATAGGCAGCTTCTGCTTTTTGACATATTTCTAGTGGCAGAAGTAGTCCTGCGTTGATGTATGATGATAAAAGAGAATGATTCAAATAAGCTTCTCCTTTAAGCATCGCGTCTTGAAAATCCCCAAACTTGGGCAAAATTCTCTCAATAAAATCATCAAGCTCCAAGAGCGCTTGCTCTCGAGTTACAGCATAGTGAAAAGGATAGAGATCGCCAAAATGATGAGCAAAGTTTCTCGAAACAAGATCAAGAACCTCTAACAAAACAGGAGATTTTTTATGACTTATTCGCTTTGGGGAACTTAGTCCTTTTACTGGAGGTTTACGATTCTCTTTATCATAATTCCACTCTCCTCCTGTAGGAGTGTTGTCTTTTTCAATCAAAAGACGATATTTTTTGCGCATCTCTCGATAAAAATACTCCATCCGCAATTGTTTCTTACAGCTAGCCCATTTCTGAAAAGATTCTCGAGAGCAAAGAAAACGGTCATCGATTCTGATATCAACTTGAACATTAAGTTTTTTTTTCCAGGATTTTATGATCTGCTCAACACGATACTCTCCAGGCTCTGTAACAATAATTTTATCAATAGAAAACTCTTCAAGAACTCTTGCAACTTCATTTGTAAGATTCCCTCTATTTGACGGATCATTTAATTTTACGTATCGAACCTGATATCCTTTCTGCTCAAGCGCCAGAGCAAAATGGCGCATAGCAGCAAAAAGAAAGGCAATTTTTTTGGGATGATGCTTTACATAAGTTGCCTCTTCCATCACTTCGCACATTAAAACTAGATCATTTTTTTTGAATCCTTTGAGTGATGAAATCGAAGATGATAATTGATCCCCAAGAATAAGATGTAAATTTTTCATAGCGCTCTTTTCAATCTTACAGAATTACTGCTGCTTAACCGTTTGGCTCAATCCTTGTTTTATATTTGATTTCCCAAAACAAAAAAGAATGCCAGCTCATCAATTAAAAACTAATGAACTGGCACCAAAATATGCATTATCCGGAACTGACCCCTTTTAAAATATGCATTATCCGGAACTGACCCCTTTTTATCCGGAACTGACCCCTTTTCTATTCTTTTTTATTGCGAACTAAGATTCCCCATTACACTTTTAATAGTATTGAAAAAGTCTTGAATTTTTTTAGTTTCATTAGCATAAGATAGCCCGTCGTTACGATGGATTTTGCGTCCATTTTGTTGCCTCACTTCAAGATTTTTGGAAACGAGATCTCTTAATTGAGTAGCGATCAACAATTGACTCGTTTTTGAATCTCCTGCCTCTTTTTTTATTGCTTCTGTTAAACCTTCTTTGGTTAATAAAACTTCAGGGCTTCCTAAAGAACTCAAATCCGTGAATAATTTTTTTGCAGAGCTCGCCGCTGCTTCAACCTCTTGCTCCCTTCTCCCCTTAATCTTGTCTTGAGTATCAATAATGCCTTTCAATTGTGATAACGCCTTTGCGTTTCGAGCTGCTTGTGAACTTGCTACTGTACTATATTGTTCGTTCGAGATAGGCTGCGGTATTTCATAAGCATCCTCTTCTTGCCCAAAGCTCAGTTCTCCAGAATTTTGGAGACCAATTGAGGATCGTTCACTAGCATCAACAGAAGATTGAACACTAGAAGCAGCAGCGCTGTCATCATTTTCAACAGCTTTTTCAACAGCTTTTTCATCAGCTTTTTCATCAGCAACAAAAGCTCCTGCATTACTCCTGTTAGAAACAGAAGAGAACCTTCCCGAAAGCCCTTTTGAATCAGCGGCAGCTATCACATCTTCTTTAACAGCTTTTTCATCAGCATCTTTCTTTGTATGTAACCTCTGACTAGCGCTTGTATTTTTGTTGCTGCTGCTGTTGCATTCATACGCTCATGCTTCTCATCATCATCTTCGGGGAGTTCAGTTTCTTTATCAGACTGTAACGAACTGATACGACTAGAAGCAACAGAAGATCGATTGCTAGAATTTTCACTATTCCTGTCAGAAACAGAAGAGACCCTTCCCGAAAGCTCTTTTGAATAAGCGTTATCTCCCGATTGTTTCGGAGCAAACCATCCGCCTTTCCAATATTTTTCAGTAAACAAAGCTGAAACAGAATCATAAACTTTTCTAAAAAACCAGTTGCCTGTTTTGCCATAGTCTCCGTTTAACTTGCCCATGCCCGTGATAGCGGCATCCGAAGTTGGCTTATCATTTTCAGTGCGAAAGGGATTGTAGTTGCTGCCAGAAGGTCCTGAAACGTTCATTGTTGTGTACGATGGTTGGGTGTTTCTTTCGGATTTTTAAGCATAATTTCCTACAGCAGGGGCGGCGGGAGCACCTTGCTCAGCGGCTTCAGCAGGGGCTGCTGAGGCTGGTGCGGCGGTTGCAGGAGAGTTTTCAGAACCTGGAGGCATTTTGCCTTCGGCTTCGCCGCCGGCTAAACGGTTGTTCCAAAAAAGGGCTGTATCGCTGAATCCTTTGAGCAATTCTTGAAAGCGGAGGAATTCCATTCCTTCCATTTTTTCTTGATAGCACATGAAGACACTCAACGTTGCGGGATCAACACCGAGGGTTGCTCCACCCGTACCAGCCCAAAGCAAGTTGGCCTCGAGGAGTTCGGGATAAAATTTTTCTGTTTGATACGGCATCAAGGTTCCCACGATGCTCGAGAAAATCAGCGCGCCGGTCTCTTCGTTTGCTTCGAGGTCAATTGTCACGCGATCATCAAAGCGCAAGGAGCAGAGCCCATCGTTGCTCGGCTTCAAATCAGGAAGGCCAACGCTTTTTCCCAAATCTTTTAAAAGGTCGTTAAAATGTTCGATGGACATAGGTTTTACAAAAGTGATTGTTGGAATTTTTTTTAACTAAATGAAAAGCTAGCACTCCAATCTTCAAATGCAACTTTTTTATTGCAAAAAATCACTCGCTAATTTTCATTCATTAATTTTTCAACTTCTTTCAGACTTATTTTGGCAAAGGAAGCAATCTGATCGAGAGGTATTCCTGCACGATGCATGTTAAGAATGATTTCAGTTTTGCCTTCCTCGCGGCCTTGTGTGAGGCCTTTGTTAAAACGATCATCCATTATTGTTTTTGAACAACTAATCGCATCCCAGTCTTTATCATAAGCGAGGAGTTCTTCTTGCGTGTAGGCTGCCGTTTCTACTAGCTTGAGCGCTTTGTTAATGTAGGTTTCTTTTAATAAACTTTCATCAACCTGTTTTGTTTTTTCATTAATCTCTCGAAAAAAACGAAGCCATAAAACGGCGAGTCGCTTCTCGGCAATGCTCTCCGCTTTAAATTTTGGAAGCTCGATGAGAATCATCTGCAGATCTTCCAATGTCTTATTTTTTTTATTGCAGAGTTGATAGTGATGAAACCAATCTTCCTCCTCACTAAAGGTGTCATCAATGAGCGCAAGGCCATAGACAGGACTTAGCGTCTCATACTTTTCTCCTCTGCTAAATTGCCGCACATAAGTCGCCGCCGTGTTAAAAACCATTCTCTTGATAAAATAACCTGCCCATTGGAGCTGCATCTCCACGATGAAATGCCTCCCATGATTGTCATAACAACGAACATCGACAATCGTGTGCTTCATTCCTTCAATTTCAGGAACATTCTCTGGTGAGAGATATTCGAGATTGTCGATAAGGCAATCTTGAGGTAGCGGCAAAATAGCGTTAAGAAAATTTTTGAGAATATTGGGATGTTCTCCAAAAACTTTTTTAAAGACGAGATCGCTTTTGGGATCGAGGTAGTGGGGCATATAAATAGGATGGCAAAGCGAGAATGGCGGAATGATCGAGCTTTGAAAGATGAATGTCAAATGAGAAAACTAGCCCGCAAATTTCATACTGATTCGTCGCGAGGCGCTGCGAATTCTGATGCAGACAAGGAAGGCGATGGGTTGCGACGACGGCTGTATGCTCCATACCGCCCGAGGAGCAATCCGAGCCTGACGCTGTATCCATCAGGGTTTCGCAAGCCGTAGCAGGATCAGTATGAAATTTGCGGGCTAGAGTTTCCTTTCTCCTTGACACTCAGTGACGCTAATGAAACGTTCACATGAAGAACAAACCATCAAAAACCAATTTGAATCATAAATATGGAATTTTCACGAACAAATGCTACAGAAGCTGGCTTTAGCCGACTCCAACGAGGAACCAGCGTTAGAGGAGATCGAGAAATCAAACCCGATGCGCTGATTCAATTTAGTAAAGTCGCCCAGTCGAGTCCAGAAGCGGATCGAATCATCATGAGTGAAGATGGGCTTGACGTGACCGTGGCGCCTAAACCTTTTTTTGGAGTTTCACTCTCTTTGATTTTAGGAACATCAGAAAAAGAACTAAATCAAAATAAAGCAATCTTAGCAGGATTCCAAGAGGCTCTCATCAAACGCTACGGAACGCGCGTGACTGATTTTGCCTTTCCTGATTTGAATCAACGACTGCTGCATGGATCGAAGCTTGATTCTAAGACCATCCAACGCGTGCTCAATGACGCTCAACTTTTCGAAGCCATTTTCTTGAATGACAACTTGCGCGAAGCAATGACGCAAGCGGTGAAAACCGATATTGAGGCTGATGCAGCCTGTATGGAATTTGAAAAAACTTCGACAGAGCATGACACATTGTATAACGCTGCACAGTTGGCAAACAAAAAGAAGGAAGCCGCAGCGGCAAAAGTTACCAATCACATTAAGGAAAAACTAGGATTATCCGATCTTCCTCCGAATGACCCCAAACTCCATGAACTCGAAGAGCTCCAAGCTCTCTGGCGTGCGGCTTCGCTGGAAGACCCTGAAAATCCTAACGAAGATTTAGGAATTTTTGAGGCGGCTGCTAAGGAAACTGATCCCCTCAAAGGCGACCGCTTTGTCCTTAATCGAGAGAAGACACGTCTTACCTCGGCTCCAAGACCCGTTCAAGGATGGACGGGAGCGGCTGTTCAATGGATGGCAGGTCGAACCAAAACTTCTGTCGAGGAAAATCGACGCACCGTGGAGGTTTTTCGGCAGCGCTTAACCCGGAAATATGGGCACACGATCAGCAGTTTTGCTTTCTCGTCTGCACTATCTCGGCATGAACGCGGATCGCGTCTCAATTCAGAAACGATCCAACGAACTTTAGCAAAAGCAAAACAAGTCAGCGAGCTCCTCCATGACCCGAGCTTGAAGAGCCTCACAGATCAATGGACCTCCTCCGTTCAAGAAGCAGAAACTGCTGAAGCTAGTTATCGAGAAATTAAAATCGCTCGTGACGAAATCGCTCGTGAAAAAGATACTAAGCTCTCTGCCGCTGAACTGGCGCGCACGGAAGCTGACAACCATATCCTCGAATATCTTACAACAAATGCCTTAGAAAAAAATATCACGATTGCTCAAAGCGCTCGCTTGCAGCATATGTGGCCTGATGAAGCTCGCGCTCGTTACAAAAAAGCGCAGGCTGAAACTCGCGTTCAACCTTCAGCGCCTCCAGCACCTGGATCCATGCTGCAAAGAGATCTGAGTGACCCTGCTGCACGCTCCGCTACGAATCCGAGTTATCGTGTCAATGATCATGCTGGTAATTCTATGTTCGGGAATTTAGGTTCTACTCTCGGCGCTGCAGCTTATCGTGCTGCAGATCAACTTGGAGACTATTTTGAATTAAAAGGAGAGCCCAATGTGACTCGTGTTAACCAACCGGTTCCAATGGCAACTGAAGTATACGTTATTCCTGAAAAAGATAATGGTTCATTATAAATAAGCCATCGCTACGCCTTACGCTTTATTCGTTACTCATTACTTCCTCATGCCTCTTTCCATCGATCATTTTAAAAATGCGGCGACTCAGTTTCCGGATGCAGAGGCTTTGGTCGTATTACCCGAAAAAGAAGAGATCACGAGCTCCAAAGCCCCTCGGATGGGCTTGCTGAGCATTTTTGGAATTGGAAGCTATTTTGACGAATTGGAAAAAAGCCGCTCTATCGTTAAGGATTTTAAAGCTGCATTGGTAGAAAAGTATGGCGAAGAAATTTCTGATTTTGTTTTTCCTGCTCAGATGGAGGGAGCTGCCGCGACCTCTAGCCTCAAAAGCCACACGGTGAGTAGGGTTCTGCAGCAAGCAGAAATTTTAGATCTCCTCAAACAAGCGATTATTGAGACGATTACCGACGAGCATGCAGAACCCGAGCCAGAAGACTCTCCGTTCATCAATGTGCCAGGAGAGGCGCAACGCATCTTTTCACAAGAAACCATCGCAAATATTAAAAAAGCTTATTATGACGTTTCTAATGAATCTCTTAAATTCATGTTTGGAGAGCGCCAAGAATTCTCATTGTCTTCTCTTCCCTCGATTCAAACAGCTCAACGCTTGGTAAAAGAAAATCTTCGAGCTGCGGGTCTCGCTGATTATTCCTCTTTTGTTTCAGAATATTTCCCCGTAAAAGCGATGCGCGCAGCTATGGAGGCTGATCCCAACCTGAGGGACATTATCCTCGCGCCGTTAATGCCACCTGTTCCAACTCAAGCAACCTCCGTAACGCCTTCAGAACAAGATTCAACGCCGATGGCAGTTGCATCGAGAACGACAGATTCTAATTCCTCTCCTGCAACAACAGTCGCTGTTCCTCTTACTCCGCCTCAAAATGCTATTCGGATTAACGATCCAGAATGGAATATTTAATTTAGCCCATGTCAGCTCGCGTTGCTCCATCCACTTCGATAGATTCTTCCGGCCTTTCGATTTATCAAGAGTTTGCCAATCGAACTGATGCAAATCAAGAAGAGGTGATTTTTTCGGTTGATAAGAAGGGGGCCTCAGCACCCTCGATAACGAGCGCTTCGACACAGACAACGTTTCAAAAAATTTATCGTTGGCTTTTTGGTCAGAAAAAAAGTGAGATCGTTGAAGATTTTAGTGCGGCCTTGAAAGCAAAGTATGGAGAGAAAGTGGCGAGTTTTGCTTTTTCTCAAGACCAAAAAAACCAAGCTCTCCATGCTGGTTTGAGTCGAGCCTGCATCAAGCAGATCATCGAAAAAGCCAACTTTGCTCGACGCGCCCAAGATGACATCAAGGCCTATGCGAGGATGGCAAAAATCAATATTCAAATCGCTCAGCGATTTTATCCGGAAAGGAAAACGGAAATTGCCGAACTTCGTCAAAAATTCGAAATAGTTCGAGACTTTGCAAATGGCCAGTTAAATAGCTTTAAAGATATTACCGCGCTCCAATCAGCCTTACGAGAAGCGATCGAGCTAGCAACGAACTCAGAAAAAATCTTGGAAGAGATCGAGCCTCGGCAGTCTATTTCGAAAGAGACAGATCGCAACTCCATCTCACGAACAACAATCGCTATCGACACAGATTTCGATGAGCGGAATCTATCACCGCGGACTTCTTCTTTGACTCATAGTAATGAGATCGATAGCACTTCGAGAGGTGTTCCTGATCCACCTATCACAGGAGAAGCGTTAAGAATCATTCACTCTCATGAGGAAGAGATCGAGCCTCGGCAGTCTAGTTCGAAAGAGACAGATCGCAACTCCATCTCACCACCAACAGATTTCGATCAGTGGAATCTACCACCGCGGACTTCTTCTTTGGCTCATAGTAATGAGATCGATAGCATTTCGAGAGATGTTCCTGATGCACCTATCACAGGAGAAGCGTTCCAAGCCACTTTAGAAGCTACTCGTCGTCAGCATCAGGAAGTCATGTCGGAATTGAAAAGCCGCTTTCAAAACAATCCTAAGGCTTTGGAAGCTCAATTAGCAACGCTCGGAGGAGCGGTTGTTCAAGCGATTGAGCAGACGGCCCCTCAACTCATGATTTTTTCTCATCATGTTCAGGATGATCCTTCAACCCATTTTCGTTTAGATGCTAATGGCGTTATCGTAGTCGGTCCTGCTGACTTTGCTAACGCTCGACTCACAGCGGAAGAAGTTGCCGAAGAAAATCAAAAAGTCTGGCGTTTGTTTTGTAACACCTTGGAAACACGTTATGGCAAGCCTCTCCTGGAACGGATGATTCCCAACGAGAGGCGCGAAGCGTTGTTTTCAACTCCACTAACCACTGGTCACGTAAAACAAATTTTTGAAGAGATTCAACATTCTCTAGAAATCGATTTGGAATTTTTAAGGAAACAGCCATTCATTGTAGATGATGCGTATTGCGAAGCATTGTCGGCTCATCCGGAACTCTTGGAAAAGGCACTTCAAGCTGAGCGAGAAGCTGCAGCAGGGGGAACATTATCGATTCAAATCGGTCGCAAACTTTTTGATATTGGAGTGCTCACTGCTGGCTATCATGCAGGGGGCTTAGTTGGCACTGGTCTCGCAACAACTGTTACGGCAATGACAGGAGCAGTAGTTCCGATAATTCCTGTGACCTTCGTCGCTTCTATTCTTTGTTCCTGGATGGCTGGTCGAATTGTCGGATCTAAAACAAGCCAGGAGGTAGGTTCTTTTGCGGCTAATCGTGCAGCCGTTTATACAATCGGAGGAGCTGGGGCTGAAATAGCAAGCAAGCCTTTGATCGATTTTATGAGAGACTACCTCACCCATTGTTTAGCACATCTCACGGTAGGCACTGAAGGTGCCGATGCCATCGCTTTTTTAACTCAGTTTGCCTTAGAAGAAGGAGGATCGATCGTTGCGGACAACATACGCCATGCCTGCATAGGAAGTGTGGTCAACGGAATTGATGTGGCAGCTCTTCCTGCTCATCCCGATGGATTACATCCTACTCAAGCAGCTGACATGGATCTTCGTGTCATCAACGTTCTCCAAGACATAACGAACGCAGTAAGTCAACTCTCTCCTCCTGCTTCCCATGAATACGATCTAAAAAGACCGAGGCCACACCTCTAACATTTCATGAAAATTTCTTCTCACTTTATTTTTCAGCGGAACTCTCCTTTTCCTCACCGGTTGTGAAACAACACAATTCCAAAATGCCGCGGAACGTCGAAAGGTTGATGCCGCTATTGCCTGTGAAAAGCCAGGTAATTACTACGTCGGACGACGGTTTTATAAAATCGATTATCACATGTGGGGCTGGGTAAAAAAACCAGGCGAGCCGTGGAAACAGGCTCAACTGGTGATGATGAACGAACAAAAAACTCTTGTTCCTGGCCGGACTCAAAAGCAGATGGGATGCGACAATGATTACGAATATTTCCTCTACGGTTTTTATTCCGGAGACAAAGTCTATGAGCCCGCCAGCGATCGTTTTTATCCCGAATTTGTTTTAACAAAAGCAGTTCTTGTTGACAAAGCTCCTCCGTTAATTTATCTCGATAGTCGCTGGAAGGATCCTAAAATCAGGCTTCTTTCTGGACCT